>NZ_JBSFJV010000065.1:0-48195 GCF_053598235.1 Kitasatospora sp. NPDC001159 | reverse complement strand
GTCGGCAGGCACCCCTGGGCCTGCCGACGACCGGGGAGCCTCCGCCCCCTTCGGGGCGGGGGTGGGGTAAGGACTCCTTACCCCACAACTTGCTCCGCCAGGAGCCTGATCACGGTCACGCTCCGGTCCCGCCGTGGTGCCGTCCTGGCCGGGCGCGGTCACCGGCTGGCCTCGGTGTCGCGCTGGCGGATCTCGCGGACGAGGTCCTCGACGAAGTCGAGGGCGAGGACGGGGTGGTGGAGGGTCCATGGGCGGGAGTGCCGGCCACGCTGGACGCTGCGGGTGCCGTCCGGGCCGGTTTCGACGCGGTGGAGGTGGCCGCGCTGGTGCAGGACGGCGAGCCAGGAGTCCGCCTCGGCCCAGGTGGCGGGGGTGGTGCGCATGCGGGGGTGCTCCCGTTCGGTGGTGGTTCGGGTGGGTGACCGGCCGGGGTGACCGTGTCGGTCACCCCGGCGGTCGGGTGGAGGTCAGTCCTGGTCTGCGGTGACCGGCTGACCGTGCTGGGCGCGGAGCTGGGCCATCAGCTGGGTCAGGGTGTCGCTGGACAGGGGGATCTGCTGACCGCGGATCGCCTCGGCGACCACCTTGCGGGTCAGCTTGTCCTCCTCCCTGACCGCCTGCCGGGCGATCTTCAGCAGGTCCTCGGTGTCCAGGTCAGTGCGGCGGTCACTGTCCCGGTCAGTGACCGGCGGAGCGGTGACCGGGGTCTTGACCGGCTGACCGGTGGCCTCGGTGCGGCTGACCGGCGGGGCGGTGACCGGCGGCTTGACCGGCGGCCGGTCGGTGACCGGCCGGTCGGCGGCCGGGTGACCGCCCAGGTCAGAGGGCTTGTGCAGGCTGACCGCGCTGACCCGGGTCAGCTGCGGCTGCGGCGTCGGTACGGTGACCGGGCTGCTGACCGGCTGACCGGAGGCGGGGTGACCCGCGCTGTCCTGACCGGCGGTCAGCGCCGCCGGACGCTCGGTCAGTGCGACCTCCTCGGTGGTGACCTGACCGGGGTCAGCCTCGGCCGGTCGGCCGCCGTGACCGTCCCGGTCAGTGGGGCTGACCGGTCCTCGGGCGATGAGGATGTAGAGGTGGACGGCGCCGGCCAGGGCGAGCGGGGCGATGGTGGACAGCACCGCGACCACCGTGTCGCCCAGCCGAAGGCCCATGGTGGTGTTCTGCTCGTTCAGTCGGACGGCGTGCAGGGCGTTGGCCCACAGGCTCGTCCCGGTGGCCGCGCCGAAGAGCGTCCACACGTAGGCGCGGGCCCTCAGCGGTGCGGTGCGCAGGACCAGCAGGGCGCGTACCCCGTAGGCGATGAACCCGTCGACGATGATCGGGAAGAGGTAGGTGAGGAAGCCCCTCACGTGGATGGCGATGGCCATCTGCTGCAGCGCGTCGTAGGAGAGCGCGCAGCCTGCTGCGCCGAGGGCGATTACGACGGCCCGGTCCCAGCCGGTGACGTGGGCGGCGGCCGGGGCGGTCACGGTGGTGGTGCTCATGCGGCCGTCCCGAAGTCGTCGCGGGTCAGCTGCTCGATGCTGGTATCGCCGTGGTCGACCGAGGCGGCGCGGGCGGCCTCTTCGGCGATCTGCCGGTGGCGGATCGCGCGGCGGGTTTCGCGGTACAGCTTGAGGGCGTGCTCGGGGGAGATTTTGAGGAGCCAGGCGAGGCGTTCGACGGGGACGTCCTGACGGTACCCGGCGAGGACGACCGCGCGGCGCTCGGCCTTGGTGAGGTGGATGTCGCGTCCGGCGAGGGTGGCGTTGACGCGGCTGTAGTCGAGGCGGTGGGCCAGCCTGGTGTGCAGGGGTTCGCGTTCCTCCTCGGTGAGGCCGCCCCGGATGCCGTGGGTGTCGCCCGTCTCCAGGGCAGCGTCCAGGCAGGTGCGGGCGACGGGGCACTGGGCGCACAGGGCCTTGGCGATGGCGATCTTGTCGGCTTCCTCCGGGCCGGGGAAGAAGGTCTCCGGGTCGACGGGGTTGTACTCGGTCGGGGTGCAGACGGCCTGGTCCTGCCAGGTGTGGTCACCGAGCGAGCGGTGGCGGACAGGGCCGGTCGTGGTGGTGGTCATGCGGGGTTGCTCCGATCGCTCTCCGCGCGCGGGCGGCGTCGGCGGAGAGGTGCGCTGGGTCGGTGAAGGTTGGGCGGCTCGCCGTGGGCGGCCAGGCGCGCGGCAGCGGTCAGGCCGCGCGCTGGAGGCGTCTGTGGTCGACCGGCTCGAAGGCGACCCGGGTGGTCATCTGAGCGAGCCGGGAGGTGACGCGGTCACCGAGGCAGGTACGGAGGTCCTTGATCGGCAGGTTGCTGGTGATCAAGGTCGGGAGCATGTGGTTGTAGCGGCGGTTGATCAGCCGGTAGGTCTGCTCTTCGACGAACTCGCTCGACTTCGCGGCGCCGAGGTCGTCGAGGATCAGCAGCGGCACCCGGCTGTAGGTGGCCAGTACCCGCTCGGCATCGGTGTCCGAGGTCGGCCGCAGTTCGGCGTAGAGGTCGGCGGCGGTGGTCGCCCGCCAGCGCACGCCGATGCCGGCCTGTACCAGGGCGCGGACGGCGCCGTACGCCTCGTGGGTCTTGCCCGCGCCTACGACCCCGGCCATCAGCAGGCTCGGGCCGGTGGCGACCTGGCGGCGGGCGCCGAGGCTCGGGGCGACGGCCTGGACGGCGACCTGCCGCACCCAGTCCAGCACCTGCGGGTGCTCGGCGACCGCGTCGCGGTAGCGCGGCGGCAGCCCGGCCGACAGCATCGCCTCCGGCGAGTACGGCTCCGCCTCGTCCGGGAGGGCGTCGACCGCGTGCTGGTCGATGCCCCGTGCGGCGAGGATTCGGGCCATCCGGTCGAGCACCGAGGGGGCGTCGGCGAGGGTCTGCGGGTCGCGGTGGGTACGCATCACAGCTCCTCGGCGTAGGCGGCGACGGCGTCGACCGGGTTGGTCCACGCCTGGTGAGCGGGCACGTTAGGCCGGATTCCCGGCCGCGCCAAACCGGCGCCTCGTGCGTTCATGGCGTCGTTGACCAGGCTCGGCAGCCGGGACGGGTGGCCCTGCATCTCGGCGAAGCGCCGCAGCCCGGCGCGGACGTGCTCGGCGGCGATGCCCTCGTCCAGGAGCTTCTTGGTGACGCGGCCGAGGTGGCCGAGCACGTCGCCCGGCGGGCGCTCGGCGCAGGCGGCCACGTACTCGCCGATCAGCCGGTTCGCCGAGACGGTGTCCGCGTCGGGCGCCTGGCGCCCCGTAGGGAAAGAAGATCCAGGATCCAAGATCCTAGATCCAGGCGCCGAGGGCTCCGGGAGGGTTCGGCGAACCTTCGGGGAGCCCTCGGCGAATATCGCCTGACCTGCGGTTTTCCTCTGCATCGGAGCCGTCGCCGGGTGGGCAGTTGCGTCAGCGCCATCGCCAGAATCAAGGCGAGCGGGCGGTGCCGACGAGGGCTCGGGGAGCTGGTCGAGCCCGGCGAGAGCGTTCGCCGAGGGCTCGGCGAACTCGCCGCGAGCACTCGGGGCTTGCTGGTCAACGGTTCCCGCAGCGTCGACGAGGGCGGCCCGCTGGATGCAGGGGCCCTTGCAGACGCCGCACCGCTCCGGCTCGCAGTGCGGGCACGCGGGCAGCCGGGACAGGCTCGGCTTGTCGATCTTCTGGTGGTTGTGCCAGGTCGGGTAGTGGAAGTACTTGCGGCCGTCGCAGCCGGTGTACCGGCAGATCGCGCCAACGGCGGCGAGCTGACGAAGGTGGTCCTCAACGTCCGCCCGGCTGATCTCGTCGCGCAGCGGCCAGATCAGGCCGTAGATGATCGCGGCTTGGTCGCGGTGCCTGCCATGGTCGTCGGCATGGTTGGTCATGCCGAGGAAGGTGACCATCGCCGGTATGGACACCTCGGCCAGCGTCTCGGAAACCCAGGTCTCCGGCTTGACCGATCGGATGCGAGCCATGTCAGCAGCCCCGACCGGCGAGGGCGAGCTCTGCGGTGTCGAGGTCCAGGGTGTGGGGCAGGCTCCAGTCGGCGTCGGGCCACGTCCGCAGCACCCAGCGGGCGGCGACCTTGGCGGTGACGCGGGTGATGTTGATCGGCTGACCGGCCGTGTCCACTGCGGAGGCATGGGGGTGGGGCCACCGGTGGTTCGGATCAGTCAGGCTGATCCGCAAAGCGGCAGCGCCGGGGATCATGTCGTTGAGCTGGGACGCGAGCCGACGGTGACGCTCTTGATCCGTGTGGGCAGTTCCCCTGGGCGTGGCAGGCATGCGATACTCCGTGGCTCGTAGGAGCGCATGCAGCGGTCTCGTGCAAAGAAGTCCCGCTGCGTGCGTGGTTGTGAATCGGCACCCTTCGGGATGCCGGCCCGGCGCCTGGGAGTTGGTAGCTCCCGGGCGCCGGTCTCATTTCCGCTCAGTTCTGGGTCTGTACAAGGCCCGGTGCGGCTGGGGCCAACCTGCTGCCCCCTCCCGGGCTGCTTGCGGGAGCAGCACCATAGGGGGCACCCGCGCGGCCAGTCCAGAGCGTTTGCTTGGCGCCCCACCAGGGGATTTCCACTGCTGAGCCCGCTTCGGCAGGACCAACGTACACTCCAGTTGCGCCACCGAGTCAACTGCTGTGTCGAGATTTGAGCCTCACGGGGCCGAGACCACACACTGCAGTGGCTACACTGGTCGTGACGACAGGAGGTGGGCATGATCAACGGAGCAGGGCGAACGTTCGCCGACCGGCTAGACAAGCTGTTCCGGGAGGTTCACCCAAAGGGTCGCGGCCCGTACACGTACGCCGAGGTGGCCAACGCCATCAAGGAGGCCGGCGAAGGCGCCATCACCGCCAGCGGCATCCAGCAACTGCGTACCGGTGCACGAAGCAACCCCAAGATGGCCACCATCAAGGCCCTCGCCGACTTCTTCGGCGTGCCCGCCGGCTACTTCTTCGACGATGAGGTGGCCGAGCGCACCGCCGCTGAGATCCAGCTCGTCGCCGCGATGCGGGACCAGCAGATCGCGACGGTCGCCCTTCGGTCCGCCGGCCTTTCCACCGCGAGCCTCAAGATGGTGCACACCGTCATCGAGCAGGCCCGAGTACTGGAAGGGCTCCCGTCCGACGATCTTCCAGGCGTCGACCTGAGCGAATAGCCGCTCAGTCCATGCGCATAAGGATCATGAGTCGCACGGTGGTCCGCCGAAGCGGCGCGAGGACCATCATCCGGACGGCGATCTCCTGCTCGCCGTGATACGGCAGCCGAAGCCGCCGAATGTCGCCGTCCGGATGATGGATCAGCTCCGCATGCTCCCACATCTCCCGCGCCTCCGGGCTGCCTTGGAGAATTTCGCGCGCAACCTGCTGGAGATCCGCCTTTTCAGGATTCTGGAGGCAGGCGTACCGCAGCTGAGCAAGCATCGGGCCGGCCCAGTCCTCTGCCCACCGGACGAGCTGAACGCGCGCCTCTGGGTACAGGAAAGCCCACTTCATGACATTGGGCTCGTAGGGGATCCAGGGAAACCACTCGATTTGGGGCTGGTTGTGCCCAAAGACGTTCCACGCCTCATCCGACAGATAGGCGGGATTGGGCAGTTGGTTATCCAGCAGTTGCTGCATCCCCTCGTCGAGGATCTTGACTGCTTCCGCGTCGACGGCTGGGCGCTGGCGGGGCGGGTGCCCCACAGTCCTCAGATACAGCACCTCGCGCTCCGCCTCGGACAGCCTCAAGGCTAGGGCGAGCCGGTCGAGAAAGTCCGGACTAAAGTTCGCTTGGCGCCCCAGCTCCAGCTCGCGATACCAGCGATCAGTCACGCCGGTGAGCCAGGCAACGTCCATCTGAGACAGCCCCGAGCCGCGCCGGCCCTCACGGACCAGCCCCGGAATTCGTCGAGGATCCACGCGCGCACGCCACGAACGCAGAAGCTCACTCAGAGACTGCGCGGGATCATCATGCAGACCCGACCCGATTCCCGGATTATCCACAGCCGAGAGCTTATTCCTCCGCTCCCGATTTCCAGGCTCCCCTAAAGTCGTGGCGCAACTCACAGATCAACTGACAGTTTGTCAGAGCGTCTGATTTACACTTCGCTCGCTACTCAGCGCATGCGAATGTTTAACGTTCCACCGCCTGCCGCCGCTGGAATGCAACGGGCGTAGACCGCCATGGTTAAGGGTCGACTACGCCCAGCAATCGGCGCGCGGCGCATCTCGCGCGCTCAGGTCGGCGAGGTGATCTGGCGGCGCCTCGTCACGATGCGTAAGCGGAAGCATGATTTCCCGGAAGCGTCACTTCCTCTTAACGCCCGGCATGGTTAGAGCGCAGGTTCGAGTGTCCTCCGGCGCAGAGCCGTGACGGGCTGCCTGCCCCCACCTGTCGTCGTCAGCGCGTGTACGGGAGAAGCACCATGTCGGGTCGTTCTGTTCTGGTCATCGGCGGAAGCCGCGGGATCGGTCTTGAGGTCGCTCGCCAGATGGCCGACCACGGAGACCAGGTGGCGGTCACCTCCCGGTCCGGCGAGGCTCCTGCGGGGCTGTTCGCCGTGAAGTGCGACGTGACGTCGCCCGCGGATGTCGAGCAGGCGTTCGCGGTAGTGGAAGCCGAGCACGGCCCGGTCGAGGCGGTCGTCGTCAACGCTGGCGTCACCCGCGACACCCTCCTTCTCCGCATGTCAGAGGACGACTGGGCTGCGGCCATCGAGACCAACCTGACCGGGGCCTTCCGATGTGCCAAGCGAGCCCTGC
Source organism: Kitasatospora sp. NPDC001159 (assembly GCF_053598235.1). NCBI lineage: Bacteria > Bacillati > Actinomycetota > Actinomycetes > Kitasatosporales > Streptomycetaceae > Kitasatospora > Kitasatospora sp. NPDC001159. Next base: position 41,514 of record NZ_JBSFJV010000065.1, on the reverse strand, counting down.
GCTCGATGCTGCGCGCACGGCGAGGCGGCAGGCTGGTGTTCATCTCGTCGGCAGTTGCGCTTGCGGGCGAGGCCGGCCAAGCCAACTACGCCGCGTCCAAGGCCGGCCTGATCGGGTTCGCCCGCTCCGTGGCTCGGGAGTACGGCAGCAGGGGCATCACCTCGAACGTGGTGGCCCCTGGTCTCACGGCGACCGATATGACCACCGTCCTGGGCCAGGAGCGGCTCGACGAGATCGTCGCCCGGGTTCCGCTGGGCCGAATCGCCCAGCCCAGCGAGATCGCGGCGGCGGTCCGCTTCGTGGCAAGCACCGAGGCCGGGTACATCACGGGGGCGGTCATCCCGGTCGACGGCGGCGCCGCCATGGGTCACTGACGCTCCTTCCCGGACGCGGGCTTCAAGTCCCGCACCGTGCTGATCGCCCGACCACGTCCTGTACGGGTTCCGCAACAGGCTCGTCTTCTTCCAGGGGTGACCATGGACAGCAGCCAGCTCCGAGCTGCATGCGAGCAGCGCCTCGCCCTCCTCGAACTGCCCCATCGCTTTGGCACCCAGCAACTCCGCGAAGCGGTAGCCACCCTGCGGGGCAAGCCGATCGTCTTCCGCCAGCTCCCGGCAGACGCCGGCAACTCCACGCCGTGCGGCATCCGAGTCGAGACGCCGTCGGCCGACCTGCTCTTCGTCGAGCAGGGCACATCCGCCGCGCACCAGATGCACATCCTGGCGCACGAGATCAGCCACATCCTCTGCGACCACCCGGGTTCCCTGGCTCTGGGCGACGGCGTCGCCGAGAGCATCGGGTTCAACCCGACACTCGCGCTGCGGATGTCGGGCCGTACCACCTACACCACGGCAGACGAGCGCGAGGCCGAACTCCTGGCCACGCTCATCCGCCAGCGCGCCTACCGCGAGAGGCTCCACCCATCGCCTCGTCCGGCTCGAGCCGACGAGCGCTGGGACGCCATCTTCTCCTGACCCTTCCAAGGAACTCACGTGATCAGCGCCATCTTCGGCGGGATGCCCATCCTCCTGCTGGCAGCTTCCCTCTACTGGGCGCTCAGACGCCGAGCTGGCCAGCGCCCGGCCGGCACAATGAGCATGTCCGCCTTCCTCGCCTGCTTCGCCGTTGCATTCAGCGCCTACGCTCCGGTGGTTCGCAAGCTGGAGGACTCAATCGCGCTCGACTTCTCCCGGCTGGTGAGCAACTCCGCGACCCTTTCCGCGGCAGCGAGTGTGACCTCGGTCCTGCTCTTCCTCAATTACCCCGCTGCGGAGGCCCGCCGCCGGCTCCGGATCCGTCTCCGGCTCCTAGCCCTGGCCGTCGCGACGATGACAGCGGCTTTCGCGCTCACGCCGCCCTCTCTCGTGTGGAGCGCTTCCGAGCGTCAAGGCTCCCTCGACGAAGCCCCCGTCACCCTGCACCTGTATTCGCTGGCCTACATCTGCTTCCTCGCCTACGCGATCTTCGACTGCCTCGCCCAGACCTGGACCCGGTCGCGCACCGCCACTCGCACCAGCCAGCGAGTCGGGCTTCGGACCACCGCCGTCGGCTGCGTCTTCGCTCTCGTCTACACGGCGTACAAGACGATCAATGCCGTTGCAGCGACCCTCGGTTGGGAAGCGATCCCCGGGCATGACCGCTGCACGAGCCTGATCACTCCGGTGAACTGTGCCTTCGCTGTCACCGCTCCAGCAGTCAGCGTGCTGCTCATCACCTTGGGCTTGACCCTCCCGGCGCTCCTCTGGCCGCTGACGCGCTACCTCCAGCAGCGCTGGGAGCTTCGGTCGCTCGCCGACCTCGAGCCGCTCTGGCTCGACCTCACCGCCGCGATGCCCGGACTCGTCCTCCAACCGGACGCCAGCACGGCCGAAGCCGACTTCCTCCTGCAGCGCCGAGTCGTTGAGATCAGCGACGCCGTCCTCACTCTCCGGCCCTACCGGTCGCTCGCGGCTCAGCAGGAGGCAACCAGAGAGGTGGAACGCCATGGACTCGCCGGCTCGGCCGAGGGTGGCGCCGTTGTCGAGGCTGCGGTGCTGGCCGTCGCCCTGCGGACGATGGTCGGCGGTGGCTGCCCCCAATCCGAGCGTGCTCCGCAGGCGCCCGGCACTGAGGCCCGCGCGGGAGACCTCCGCGCCGAGACGGCCTGGCTACGCTCGGTCGCGCGGGCCTACGCCGCGAGCAGCATCGTCCGATCCGTACGACAGCCCCACTTGGTTCCCGAGACCGCGAACGGATGACCATGAGCAATCCCTTCCAGGACCCCGGCTTCTTCCGGGATCCGTACCCGACGTACGCGGCGCTCCGGCGCAACGGAGCCGTGCAGAAGCTCCCAGGCGCCGGGCACAAGGCTGGCTACGTGGTGACGGGCTACGCCGAGGCGAAGCAGGCGCTCGCTGACCCGCGGCTGTCAAAGGACACGAAGCGCTTCTTCGCCGGCAAGGAGACGGGGCGCAACCTCCACCCAGCCGTATCGCAAAGCATGCTGGCCACCGATCCGCCAGGCCACACCAGGCTGCGGCGCTTGGTCACGAAGGCGTTCACCCCCGGTGCGGTTGACCGCCTGCGCCCGTACATCGAGAACGTGGTCGACGAACTGCTCGACCATTGGACGCCCGGCGAACAAGTCGACGTCATCGAGACCTTCGCCGTCCCACTCCCCGTCACCGTGATCTGCCAGCTCCTGGGAGTACCAGAGACCGACCGGGAGTCGGTCCGCCGATGGTCGAACGACCTGTTCGCCGCCGGGCAACCCGACCGGATCGACGCCGCCTCGCACGCCGTCGCCGACTACATGGCCGACCTCATCGCCGCCAAGCGCCGTACGCCCGACGACAGCCTGCTCCACGACCTGATCCGCGCCCGCGACGGCCAGGACAAGCTCAGCGAGGACGAACTCGTATCCCTCGCGGTGCTCCTGCTGGTAGCCGGCCACGAGACCACCACCAATCTGATCGGCAACGGCCTCCTCGCACTGCTCCAGGCCCCCGACGCACTTCACCGCTTGCCCGAGAGACCCGACCTCGTCGAGGCCTCCATCGACGAGCTTCTTCGGCTCGACTCTCCGCTGAGCACGGCCACCTTCCGGTTCACCACCGAAGCGATCAGCCTCGGTGGCACGGAGATCCCGGCAGGCTCACCGGTGCTGATCGCGCCCGGCGCCGCCAACCGCGACCCCGCCCGCTTCCCCGAGCCGGACCGACTCGACCTCGACCGCGACGCCCAGGGCCACCTCGCGTTCGGGCACGGCATTCACCGATGCCTCGGCGCTCCGCTGGCACGGGCGGAGGGCGAGATTGCGCTTCGGGCACTCATCACGCGCTTTCCACAGCTTCACCTCGCCATCCCCAACAGCAAACTGCGCTGGCGGCACACACGGTTGATGCGAGGACTGGAGTCCCTGCCAGTCATACCGTGAGCGGAGCGGGCAAGGGCATTGTGGTGGCCTACTGCGCTTTCCGAAGCTGCAAACGGGGCTACCGTTGGATGCTCCGGCGTCGCGGAGCCTCATAGACCCGCCTGCCCCACTTCGCCCGGTGCAGCAGGTGCTGCATGCCGTCCGGGGTGGCGTCGCCCGCGTGCTCGGCCAGAGTCCAGCAGTTCTTGCGCGGCAGGTCAGACAGCAGGCCCAGCACCAACGCCCGTGCTCGGCGTCGGGGTTCGACCCGGGCAAACCGGCCAGCGATCCGGTCCATCGCCTGGTCGAACATCGACCGCCATCGGGCAGGCACCACGCTGTGACCTGCGGCCACCGCCTGATCTTCGTTTGTCCACACAACTTGCGGTGATCACCGGTGGCCGCAGCCGTCTTCGCGTCGGCCCTGAATACCGGCGGACTGGCCATCACGTACGGTCTGTGGCATGACGGTAGACGTTTCGAAGACCCCAGTACCCCGGGTACAGCTGGTCATTGGCATCGTCCGCAGAGGCAACGAGATCCTGCTCGTGCGAGAGAACCTCGGCGCCGACGGCGAGATTCTCTGGTCCCTCCCCGGTGGCGGGGTCGAGGACGGCGAGCTCATGCACGAAGCCCTCCGGCGCGAGCTACAGGAGGAGACCGGGCTGGTGGGCGACCCAGTGCGCACCGCATTCCTCATGCACATCGACTCCGAGCAGTACCCTTCGGCGTTGGCAGCTGCTTTCGAGATCGACGAGTGGTCGGGGAACGTCGCGCCGGAGGACGAGGACATCAAACAGGCCGCCTTCTTCCCCCTGCCCGACGCCCTGAAGCTGCTCGGCGAGCTGGACAGCGCAACGCAGCGGGAGCCCATCGTTGGCTATCTGACCGGGGGTGTCGCGCCAGGAACCACTTGGTTGTACCGCAACCGGGGCAAGGAGGAGACGCTCGTCGCCCGCTGGTGATGCCAGCCAGTGGCCACCACACGAAGATCACGATCTATGGCTGGAGTAGCGCGCCTCACACTACGCCAGACGCTTGGCAGTTACGACTACTGCCGTCTCAGCGAAGAAGAACCGCGCGCCCGCAGCCGCCTCCTGCACCGCCGCGTGCCATGCCTCGACCTCCTCGACGTCTACAAGGCCCTTCCCCTGCGAGGCTGTGTGGGTCAGCGCTTGCCTCATGTTCTCGATGCGCCGTGCTGCTTGGCCGACCAGCTCAGTTGAGGACGTGACCCAGGTGGCAACCCGCTCCGAGACCAACGGCGATGCCCGGACCAGCCCGGGCAGCTTCCGGCCAATTCGTCCATCTGCGTGATCCATCCACTGCTGCTGATCATCGGTGAAGGCATGGCAGATCCGTCTGTCCAGGTCGCGGTGCGCCCCTGCAATCACGATCGAGTCGAAGTCCACGTGCGCCACGACCGCGCGGCCGCCAGGTTTGAGTAGCCGCCAGGTCTCCGCGAGGAACGCAGGCGCGTCCGGAAGGCACTCGAGCACGTTGTACGAGACAACCGCATCAGCACAGCCATCTGGCAGGGGAACGGGCTGGCGGAGGTCCGTCACCAGAACTTCGCTACCGCCGGCGTGATCAGCAAGCAGCTCCCGGGCTGCTTCGACACTTGCGGCAGAGCGATCGACGCCGGTCAGATGCACTGTCGGGAACCGACGGGCGAAGGCCGCCAGCGTGGGTCCCCTTCCACAGCCGAGATCGATCACTCGCCCGTTTGGCGGTGGTTTCGCCGAGTCGACCAGGTGATGGTGAATTGGCTCATCCTCTTCGGACATCCCGGCTTCTCCATCGGTGCTGCGGGCAGCGGACAACTGACCATCCTTGCAAGAAGAACGGTGACCGGCTGCGTGAAGCCGGAAGCACGGATTTCTCACCGCCGGCCAGTAGCGCGACGGCTGTTCTGGGTGAGCGGAGGGCGGTACCGGCCATGACATCTCGGGCAGTTCTGACCTGTGGTGATTCATAAGCTATACGTCCTTGACGGTCAATCAATCGACCCTTGCCGCAGCCCGTCCGGATGATTTCGCAGCGGCGAGCCCGACAGCTGGTAGGGCAGTCGGGCTCTGCAGCAACAAGAGGGCGATCACCGGATCTACTCCTCGTCAGATCTGCGGCTGGGATTGGACGCCTCTCCTTCGGCTCGGCTAGATTTTTGAAATGGCTAACCTGGAAGAGCTGCTGGGTCAGCGGCTCAAGTCGGCGTTCGAGGCAGTGGCGGGAACTTCCGTGGACCCCCTCCTCCGACGATCCCGGCACACGCACTTCCAGTCCGACGCCGCCCTGCCCCTCGTCCGCGAGATCGGCGGCAACCCGCGCGAGATCGCCGCGCAGGTGGTAGCAAAGGCCAAGCTCGACGATCTGTGCTCGTCCGTGGAGATCTCCGGACCGGGTTTCATCAACCTGACCATCTCCGACGAGCTCCTCGGCCAGTTGCTGGCCGATACGCTCGATGACGCCCGTCTGGGCGTTTCGCAGGTCGAGGCCCCCGAGACGATCACTATCGACTACTCGGCCCCGAACGCCGCCAAGGAGATGCACGTCGGCCACCTCCGGTCGACGATCATCGGCGACGCCGCCGTACGCCTGCTCGAATGGCAGGGGCACACGGTGATCCGCCAGAACCACATCGGGGAATGGGGCACGCCGTTCGGCATGCTCGTCGAACACCTCCTGGACATCGGCGAGTCCGAGGCCGCCCACGAGCTGTCCGTAGGTGACCTCAACGGCTTCTACCGGGCCGCTCGCACGAAGTTCGACACCGACGAGACCTTCAAGGACCGGGCCCGCAAGCGCGTGGTTCTGCTACAAAGTGGGGACGAGACCACGCTGCGCCTGTGGCGCACCCTGGTCAACGAGTCGAAGAAGTACTTCCTCACCGTCTACAGCACGTTGGGCGTGCGCCTGAACTCGGATGACTTCTTCGGGGAGAGCTACTACAACGACCAGCTCCAGTCGGTTCTGGACGAGTTGGACGAGCTCGGGCTGCTCCGTGACAGTGAAGGCGCCAAGTGCGTCTTCCCCGGCGACTACCTCAACCGCAACGGCGACCCGCTGCCGATCATCGTCCAGAAGGGCGACGGCGGGTTCGGCTACGGCGCCACAGACCTCGCCACCATCCGGCACCGCCTGAAGAACCTGCACGCCACCCGGCTGCTCTACGTCGTTGGCCTGCCCCAGCACCAGCACCTCGAGATGGTCTATGAGACCGCCCGCGAGGCCGGCTGGCTCGCCCCGCCGACCCGTGCCGAGCACATCGGCCACGGCTCGATCCTCGGCAGTGACGGCAAGATGCTGCGCACCCGCGCCGGCATCTCCGTCAAGCTCGTCGACCTCCTGGAGGAGGCGATCATCCGGGCCTCTGCCGTCATCGCGGAGAAGAACCCGGAGCTGGACGAGGAGACCCGTGCCGCCGTTGCGCGGGCTGTGGGGATCGGCGCGGTCAAGTACTCCGATCTGTCGACCGACCGCCTCAAGGACTATGTCTTCGACTACGACCGGATGCTCTCGTTCGAGGGCAACACAGCCCCCTACCTGCAATACGCACGGGCCCGGATCTGCTCGATCTTCCGCCGCGCCGGGGTCGAGCCCGACCGCACCATCGACACATTGGTCATCGCGGAGCCGGCCGAGCGTGCCCTGGCACTGGAGTTGCTCGGCTTCGGCACCCTGATCTCCGAGATCGCGGAGAACCTGGAGTTCCACCGGCTCGCGCACTACCTCTACGGGCTGGCCAGCACCTTCACGTCGTTCTACGAGAAGTGCCATGTGCTCCGTGCCGAGGGTGACATCCGGCAGAGCCGATTGGCGCTGTGCGACCTCACCGCGCGGACCTTGGCGCTCGGCCTGGAAGTGCTCGGGATCGACGCGCCCAACCAGATGTGACGCGGTTGCCCCACCGGCTACCGCGGTGGGGCAGGACGCCAGTTGATCAGCTCCGTCGAGGAGTACGACCGGTACCGCCGGTCGTACTCCTCGACGCTTTCCACCCCGTAGTCGAGCGCCGTACGGTAGACGTCGATCACCGATGCACCCCGCTCCACAGCGCCTCCTTGAGGCGCATGATGGGGACCCGGCGGATCATGCGACTGCGTTCGGTCGGATCCTTCTCCAGTTGCGTCGCCGACTGTTGGCGCTGAGGGTCTGGCGCGCCTGGTCCGTGAATACGTCGATGTCCGCGCGCACCATCTCCCAGACGGCCGTAACGGCCATGTGTCCCGCATCGCCGACCTGTGCGGGACCGGGTGTAGTCCACTCGCCGGATGTGCTGTTCCGGGCCTGCCGGCGGTACGACTACCTAGGTGCTGCCGGGGTCAAGGACTTGCAGCCGAGCCAGCGTTGCAGCACCGACGGCACCGCGACGGTGCCGTCCGGCTGCTGGTGCTGTTCCAGCAGGGCCGGCACCAGGCGGCTGGTAGCCAGCCCGGAGCCGTTAAGGGTGTGCACGTAGCCGGGCTTTCCTGTTGCGGCGCGGTAGCGGATGTTGCCGCGCCGGGCCTGGTAGTCCCGGGCGTTCGACACCGAGCTCACCTCGACATAGCCGTCGATGCTGGGCAGCCAGACCTCGACGTCGAAGGTCTTGGCCATCGAGGCGCTGGTGTCCTCGGCGGCCAGCCGGGTGATTCGGTGGTGCAGGCCGAGTGCCTCGACCAAGTTGGCCGCCTTGGTCAGGAGTTCCTCGTGGGCGGCGTCGGAGGCGTCGGGGTGCGCGAACTGGAACATCTCGACCTTGTTGAACTGGTGGCCGCGAAGGGTTCCACGGTCGGCGGCGCGGTAGCTTCCGGCCTCGCGCCGGTAGCAGGGCGAGTAGGCGACGTACTTGCGCGGAAGTTCGTCCTCCGTCAGGACCTCGTCGCGGTGGAGGTTGACCAGGGCGGTCTCCGAGGTCGGCAGCAGGAACCGCTGCGGCCCGGCCGGACCCTGTTCGAGTGCGAAGACGTCCTCGGCGAACTTGGGGAACTGGCCTGCGGCGTAACCAGCCTGATAGGTCAGCAGGTGGGGCGGCAGGATCAGCTCGTAGCCGTCCTGAACGTGGGTCTCGATGAAGAAGTTGAGCAGCGCCCATTCGAGGAGGGCGCCGTTGCCTCGGTAGACCCAGTTGCCGGTGCCGGCGAGCTTGACGCCGCGCTCGTAGTCGATCAGCCCGAGTCGGCGGGCCAGATCGACGTGGTTGTGCGGCTCGAAGTCGAAGTCCGGACGAGTGCCGTGCTCGCGGACGACCTGATTCTGCTCCTTGCCACCGGTCGGCACGTCCTCGTCGGGCAGGTTGGGCAGCTGGTCGAGGAACGCCTGGCGCTCGCTGGCCAGGGCGGTGAGCTGCTCTTCGAGTGCGGCAAGGCGGGTACCGAGTTCGGTTGCCTCGGCGCGCTTGGCGACGGCGGCTGGGTCCGCCGGGTCGAGCCGCGCGATCTCGCGAGAGATCTGCTTGCGCTCGGCGCGAAGCGTCTCGACCTCGGTCGTGCCGTGCCGGTACTTCTCGTCCAGGGCGAGGAAAGCGTTGAGGTCGATGTGAACGGCTCGCTTCGCCATTGCGCGCTCGACGCGCTGGGGGCGTTCGCGGATCACGGTGATGTCCAGCATTTCGGGTCCCATCGATCAGTCGGAGTGCGACGTGATCCCTTGGGGGCGTGGGCGAGAAGGGAACTCGCGGTGCCACCACGCCTTCGCCGTCATCCGGAGGTGACGGCCTCGACAGCTCGATAACGGGAGCGAACCGGCGGGGCATTGGGCCGCAGCCGACCGTTCCTCCCCGCACTCGGGAGGGGATTCACCGTAGGACGCGAGACTGCCTTCCCAGCTGCCGGCAGCTCTCTCGGCTCGCGTGCCCTGCGGCTACTTGTCTCCGTCAGCGCATTGCCCAGAGGATAGGACGCTCGGGCACCGCGAGCAACGCAGAATTGCCGCGTCTAGATTTGAGCCGATCACCCTGAGTGACGTCGCGCTGGGTGCGGATCGCTGTCTTGCCAGCTCAGCAGCCCCCTGCCGCCAGTCCTCGTGAAACTGGCGACCGAAGCTGATCAGCGCCGCTTGGCGACCTTGCCGGGCCCGAAAAGCCTCATGGAGCGCGCGTTCTTCTCGAAGCCGAGCGAACGGTACAGCTCTGCGCCGTCAGTGCTTGCGTTGAGACTGACCAACCCGCAGCCCTGCTCCCAGAACCAGCCGATGAGCCTGGTCGTGACCGCTCTGCCGTTCCCTTGGCGGCGGTAGCCCGGTGTCGTCCAGAGAAGATGCACGTACCCAGTCCGCCCGCTATACGTCGGCCCTGGCGGCGCTTGGTAGATGCTTCCGAGTGCTACCGAGACGAGACTGCCGGCTGGCCCGTCGACGACGAATCCGGCCATGTCCTCAGCGCGGGTGAGTCCATCCATCAGGTAGGCGGTGAGATCCTCGAACCACCGGCCAGTCGGGGTTGCCTTGATCATCTCCGCGCGGAAGTGGGCTATCGACAGCGCATCAGTGCCTGTCGCTCTCCGTACATCCACATCGGCTCGTCCTTCGATCGGGTGACCTCGCGATACGCCTCTGGACGCCCGGGGGCGAGGCACCTGTCCACCATCAGGTGAACACCGATCACAGTGAACGGCAACTCGAACCCACCGGCGCCGCTACCGTGTTCGCATGACCGTTGCCCCTTCGCCTGTTCGCGTCCGCTTCGCTCCGAGCCCCACGGGCATGTTCCACGTCGGTGGCGCGCGCTCGGCTCTCTACAACTGGGCGACCGCACGACAGCGCGGCGGCAAGTTCGTCCTGCGGATCGAGGACACCGATGCGGCTCGTAACCGCGAGGAGTGGACCGAGGGAATCATCAGCGCGCTCGCGTCCATCGGCATCTCGAAGGCGGACCCGGCGTTCGAAGGCCCCTACTTCCAATCGGAGAATGAGACCCGGCACCGCGAGGCCGCCGCCGGACTGTACGAGGCCGGCTTCGCGTACTACTGCGACTGCACGCGCGAGCAGGTGACCGAGCGCACCGGTTCCCAGCAGCTCGGCTACGACGGGTTCTGCCGCGAACGCGGCCTGGGCTTCGAGGCCGGCCGGGCCCTGCGATTCCGCACCCCTGACAGGGGGGTCACCGTAGTGGTCGACCTGATCCGCGGCAATCCCGAGTTCCCCAACGCCGCCATCGAGGACTTCGTGATCGCCAGGGGTGACGGCAGCCCGGTCTTCCTGCTGGCCAACGTGGTGGACGACCTCGACGAGGGGATCACCCAGGTGATCCGTGGCGAGGAACACCTCTCGAACACCCCCAAGCAGCAGCTGCTGTGGCGCGCTCTGGGCGCCGAGCCCCCGATGTGGGCGCACCTGCCGGTCATCGTGAACGAGAAGCGGCAGAAGCTCTCTAAGCGGCGCGACAAGGTGGCTCTTGAGGACTACCTGGCCGAGGGCTACCTGCCGGAGGCGATGGTCAACTACCTGATGCTGCTGGGCTGGGGCCCGAAGGACGACGTCGAGATCCGTCCCTACACCGAGCTGGAACAGCTGTTCCGCATGGAGGACGTGAACGGCTCCTCGGCGTTCTTCGACGTCAAGAAACTGGCCTCGTTCAACGGCGAGTACCTTCGGGCACTTTCGGTGGACGAGTTCGTGGCGGCGTGCGCGCCGTGGGTGTCCGCGCCTCGGGTCCCGTGGTCGGCGGACGCGTTTGATCCGGCGCAGTTCGCCGCCGTGGCCGGCCTGGCGCAGACGCGGATCTCAGTGCTGTCGGAGATCACCGCGTACGTCGACTTCCTGTTCCTGGACGAGCCGGTGCGCGACGAGGCCTCGTGGGCGAAGGCCATGAAGGAGGGGTCAGCGGACCTGCTTCGGGAAGCGCGGCGGCGGCTCGCCGAGGCCGTGTGGGAGACGGCCTCGCTCAAGGCGGTTCTGGAGGAGACAGCGGCCGTCTTCGGGTTGAGGCTGGGCAAGGCCCAGGCTCCGGTCCGGGTGGCAGTGACCGGCCGGACGGTGGGGCTGCCGCTGTTCGAGTCGTTGGAGGTGCTCGGCCGCGAGCGGACCTTGGTGCGTCTGGACAAGGCTCTGGCCGAGTTGGCGTGATGCCCGGGGGCGACACTGTGCGCCTTCCGGCTGCTCAGCGCAGATCGACGCGGACGACCCGGAATAGACGGGGCCAAGGAAGCCAGCGGCCTTGGCGTCCGCCCTCCAAGCGGCGTCAGGTTTCGTCATCCGGTCGAGATGACATTGAGCACCTTGAGTCGTTCTTCTGGAATCGAGCGGCCGAGCGCTGTTGTGGCATCGTCCCAGCGCGCGCGGCTGCTGGTCGAGGTGTTGCGCGAACTCGTCCCCCTGCTGTCGCATGCAGCCGATGCATGCCCGAGGCTTTCCGCTGCCTGTCGCGGCGCGGTCTCAACCAGGTTCAACCGCCTCTACCCTATATACACCTGAAGGACCATCAGCTGGAGGATCTTGACGTGGGCGTGAAGCAGAGCGATTGGGTGGCCGCAGCTGCGGACCAGGTGATCGCCGAGGGAAAACGCCGTGGCGGGGCTCCGCTGGTGTGCGCATCCGGGGTCAGCCCGTCCGGCCCGATCCATCTTGGGAACCTGCGCGAGATTATGGTGCCGCACTTCGTCGCGGACGAGATTCGCCGCCGAGGTCTGGAGTGCCGGCACCTACTGTCCTGGGACGACTACGACCGGCTCCGGAAGGTGCCAGCTGGCGTCCCGGCGAGCTTCTCTGAGCACATCGGCCGACCGCTGACCGCGGTGCCCGATCCCTGCGGTGAACACGAGAACTGGGCGGAGCACTTCAAGGCGCCGCTTCGTTCGGCCTTGGCCCAACTGGGTGTCGAGGTTGACGAGATCAGCCAGACGCAGATGTATACGTCGGGGGCCTACCGTGAGCAGATCGTGCACGCGATGCGTCACCGGCAGCAGATCGACGGTGTCCTCGGCCGGTACCGAACGAAGAAGGCCGAGGTGGAGGCGGAGCAGGACGAGGAGGACCTGGCCGCCGCCAGCGCGGGGGACTACTACCCATATCGGCCGTACTGCGAGGTCTGCGGACGGGACTCCACCGCGGTCACCAGCTTCGACGACGCCAGCACGCAGATGCGGTACCGGTGCGAGTGCGGTCATTCAGGTGACTTCGCGCTCTCCGAGACGGACGGCGGGAAGCTGGTCTGGAAGGTGGACTGGCCGATGCGCTGGGCCTTCGAGGGCGTGACCTTCGAGGCCGGCGGCGTCGACCACTCCTCACCGGGCTCGTCGTTCACCGTCGGATCGCAGCTGGTGCGCGAGGTCTTCGACGGGCTCCCCCCGTCGTATCTCGGGTACAGCTTCGTGGGGATCAGCGGTATGGCGAAGATGTCTTCGTCGAAGGGAGGTGTCCCCACCCCGATCGACATCTTGGAGGTCTTGGAGCCTGCCGTGCTGCGGTGGCTCTACAACCGCCGCCAACCGCGCCAGTCGTTCCAGATCGCGCTGGACCAGGAGATCCTGCGGCTCTACGACGAGTGGGACGCACTCGAGCGCAAGGTGACTGCGGGGACGGCGACGGACCTTGATGTCGCGGTACGGGCCCGTTCGGTCGGTCCGGCGGCCGGACCACTGCCGTCCACGCCCCGGCCTCTGCCGTTCCGCACGCTGGCGTCGGTGGCGGACGTGGCGGCCGGCGACCCGGAGCAGACGCTGCGCATCCTCCGGGACTTCACTGTTGAGGAACCGCTCGCCAGTTTGGCGGAGTCCCAGCCCCGGTTGGACCGCGCGCAGACGTGGGTGACCACCTACGTCCCGGCCGAGGACCGTACGCAGGTTCGCACTGAGCCCGACCGGGCCCGGCTGGAACAGCTGGCCCCTGCGCAGCGGAAGGCGCTGAAGCTGCTTCTGGATGGCTTGGACGAGCACTGGTCGCTCGACGGGCTGACGTCGCTGGTTTACGGGGTGCCGAAGATCCAGTCGGGACTGCCCTTGGATGCTCCGGCGTCGCCGGAGCTGAAGGCCGCGCAGCGGGAGCTGTTCGTGCTGCTGTACGAGCTGCTGGTTGGTCGGGACACCGGTCCTCGGCTTCCTACCTTGCTGCTGGCGCTCGGTGCGGACCGGATTCGGTCGCTGCTGACCGTGGCGTAGACGGGAGGCTGCGGAGGCTGATCGCGGGCCTCCTCGCTGATCACCCCCGAGGGCCGGGTCGGAGCGTGATGCTTCGGCCCGGCCCTCGGTGTTGGTCAGGCTGCCGGTTGGCGCCTGGTGCGGGTGAGGATCTCGTCGGCGATCTCGGTGGCTGGGCGGTGTTCGGTGTCGATGTGGTCGGCGAAGGCCGGCTGGCTCAAGGCTTCGAGGCAGCGTTCGACCTGATTGCCCTCCCAGCTGAGCGGTCCCCACTTGTCGGGGCGTTCGCCGCGCTCTCGCAGACGGTTGCGGATGGCAGCGGCCGGGGCCAGCAGGGTGAAGTGCCGGACGTCATGGCCGGCGTCGCGCAGTGGTTGGACGATCTGGTCGAAGACGGCGTGGCGGGCGATGGTCATGGGGACGACAATCGGGCGGTCGTAGGTGCGGGCGGCCTGGTCGATCATGCAGTGGGTGAGCGGCGGCCAGAGGGGCTCCAGCTCGAACTCTTCGGTGCGCAGGGGCGCGGGAAGCTGGGCCCAGAGCATGTGCCCGAGGTCCTCGGGATTGATGACCAGGGCCTGTGGCAGGCGTTCGGCGAGAAGGGCTGTGGTAGTGCTCTTGCCCACGCCGAACGGGCCGTTGACGAAGATGATCACGGAAGCGGGGCCTTTCTGCTGGATGGTCAGAAAAGCTCGACGTAGCGGTTCGGGTAGGCGTGGGCGTCGTACCGCAGGACGAGCACGGTGTACCGCTGCTGTGCGCGCAGGGTGTTGGTGGCGTGCTTGATCTCGCGCAAGCGGTCGGTCATGGCGGTGCGGACGGCGGGGTCGGTGTTGCCGCTCTGGGCGACGGCGCGGTCGACGGTGGAGCGGCAGTAGTGGTCGATGGCGTCGTCGGGCTCGGGGGTGAGGGCGTGGTCGGTCTGGTGGAGGACGTCGAGGCCGGTGAAGAGGGTGAGGGCCTGGTCGCGGGTCTCCATGGGACTGGTGATGCCGAAGACCTCGCGGCGGACGGCGGCGGCGTGCTCGGGCAGGGGCTCGGGGGCCCAGAATGGAGCGGCGAGGACGTATCCGCCATCGTCGAGGAAGCCGAGTAGCCGCGTCGCCATCGCGGGCGGGTCGGGGAAGAAGCCGAGTGCGGCGCCGATGGCGATGTGGCTGAAGGTGTGCTCGGGCTGGTAGGTGGTGCCGTCGGCCTGGTGGTAGGTGAGGCGCAGGGCGGGGTCGAGGAGGCCGTGGTTGAAGCGGGCGAGGGCGACCGAGTCGACGCTGAGGTCGAAGCCGGTGGCGGTACAGCCGGTGAGGCGGGCGAGTTCACGCGAGGTGAATCCGGTCGTGCAGGCAACGTCGAGCAGGTGGTGCTGGGGGCCGAGGCGCGAGTGCAGGGCCCAGGTGTTGAGCGTGGCGTGGGCACCGGGCATCACGTTGGTCTGGTTGATCATGGCGACGAAGTCGGGGTAGCTGGCGGCCCAGACTTCGGCGGAGGACCTGGGCACCGTGGGCAGGGGCCAGGTGAGCGTGGTGGTCATGGAGTCCTCTCTGTGGTGGGCAGCGTCGGGATGCGGCGTTGGGCTGGTACGCGGCGGGGGTGGAGGGCGGCCAGGCGGGTGACGCTCATGCCAAATCCGGTGCATGGGGGTAGTCCGCTGTCGTACAGGTCGATGACCTTCTGGTACGTGCGGCGGACCAGGTGACGATCGGCCGTGAACTGGGCGGCGAAGGCGTCGGCCAGCAGGTGGGGGTCCCGTTCGTTGGCGGCGATCTCTGCCAGTTCGAGGCCGTCGGAGTACAGCCAGATGCGCTGGGCCTGGCGGCCGGTGCCGGCAATCAGGGGCGAGGCGGGGCCGGGGATGTCGGTGATCGCCGTCAGGCCGCTCAGCTGCTGTCGGACGCTGTGGCGCCACAGCCGTCGGGCCAGGCGGTCGGGGTCGTCGGTTCGCTCGGCGGTGTAGGGGGTGCGTTCGGCGGCGAGGGACTGGACAGCGGTGGTGTCGGCGGGGTCGATTCCGGTGATCTCGCGGAAGGCGTCGTCGAAGGTCCGGTGGGTCAGCGGGGCCGCGATGCCGGTGGTGGCCGTGACGAGGTCGGCGAGGTAGACGGTGGCCTGATCGAGGGTGAGGTCGGCCGCGTACGCCTCCAGCATCACGAACTCGACTGCGGGCCGCGCTCGTTGGCCCTCGTTGCGGAAGGAGGGGCCGATCTCGTAGCAGCGGGTGGTGCCGGACGCGATGACAGCGAGGAGGTCGAGTTCGCTGGTGACGCGCAGGTACTGGCGGCGTTCGGCGGCGTGCGCCCAGGTGGTGAACGGCCGTGCCGATCCGCCGAAGTAGCCGTCGGTGAGGACGGGGCTGATGGTCTCGCGGAATCCTCCGGCGGCGAGGTGATCGCGCAGCGGGCCGAGGACCGGGGTGAGGTGGGCGGCAGGCGGTAAGGGCGGTGGTGCTCCGGGTTCGTGGCGTTCCAGGTGGCGGACGAAGAGGGTGGGGCGGCCGGTTCGGCTGGCCGAGCAGGTGCCTCGGACGACGACGAGGTCTCCGGTGTGCAGGCCCGCGGCGGCGGCGGGGTCGAAGGCGAGCTGGGCGGTGTGGCGGTCCCAGGCGAGGTCGGCGAAGGCGACGTGGCTGTGGGTGCGGACGGCGGTGACGCGGCCGGACAGGGTGAGGACTTGGTCGGAGGCCGGCCAGGCAATCCAGTCGGCGGTCGGCAGCAGGTCGGAGCCGCGCTCGCCGGTCCGGGCGTGGCTTCGCGGAACGGGGGCGAGCGGGTCGTTGGGGGCGGTGAGGGTCAGCAGGAGGGTGACCGGGTCGTCGGTGCGGGGGTCGAGGAGCCAGGCGGTGCGGCGGAGCAGGTCGCGGTGGAGACGGTTGTCGGTGTCGGGCAGCAGGCGCAGGAGGTGGAGGACGGCGGCGGCGCGCAGGGCAGTGAGGCGGCAGGGGATGACGGCGGTGAGGGTACGAGCGGCGACGGCCAGCCGGGTGGGGTCGGCGGTGCCGTGGGGCCAGGGCGGCCGACCGGGTTCGGCGGCGGCGACGAGGGCGTGGTGGAGGATGTCGAGTTCGCGCGGGCCGCGGGTGGCCGGGTCGGTGTGGAGGGTGACGGCGGGGTGGGGGCCGTGGCCGAGGAGGCGGGCGATGCCGGCCAGGAGCTCGTCGGTGCCGTCGGCGGGGTGGGTGGTGAACAGCACGGCAGCGGCGCTGAGCAGGTCGACGGGCGCGTCCCAGGTTGAGGGCGGGGTGGAGGCGTGGGTGGCAGTGATGGCGTTGGTCAGGGTGGTGAGGCTGGTGGGGGTCATGTCGTCTCCGGGTTGGTCGGGCTGGGGCTCCACCAGGTGACGGGCGGGTCGCCGGGTTTGAGTGCGGCGACGAACTTGGCGGCCTCGCAGGTTTGTTGAGCGAGGTCGGCGTCGTAGGGGCTGCCTGCGGCGCGGTGGGCCTCGCGGATGCGCTTCCGGATAGCGGGGGCGATGACGGTGCCCTTGGGGGTGGCGTGCCGGTCGAAGGAGTGGACGGGTTGGAGAAGGAGGAAGGTGGAGGCCGATCCGCGGGTCGAGCGCGGGGAGGTCGCCGGGTAGCAGGGCGCGAAGACGACCAAGAACCAGCGGATGCCGGCGAGGCTCAGCCACCAGCCGTCGGCGCCCGCGTGCGCGAGTTCGGCGGTTGGGTCGGCTCCGGACTGGGCCAGCAAGCTGGTGACGGTCGCGCGGACGGTGGTGGTGAGGGCGTCGAGGGTGGCGCCGAGGCGGGGGTTGGTGAGTTGGAGGACCAGGCCGTCGAGTTCCTCGTGCTCAATGCGGCACGCGAAATCTGCGAGGGCTGGCCAGGCTGCTCGGCCGACCTCGTACGGGTCGGCCCCTGGGTAGGCGGGGACGGCCTCGATGCGGGCCCGGGCGGCGAACAGGCAGGCGGAGCCGCGTTGGATGGCGGCGAAGCCGTCGTCAGCCACGGGTGGCCACCGCCCAGGCGTCGAGGTGGCTGCGCGAGGCCAGTGGTCCGTCCGCGCCCTGGTACTTGCCGTTGTAGAGCTGGTCGATCTCGCCGTAGGTCTCCCACCAGCTGACCTGCGCCACCGGCATGCCGGGATAGAGGACCGTGGGAAGGGTGGCGTACAGCTGCAGCGTGGAGCGCCCGTAGAAGCCGAGGTCGATAAGGTCGGCGGTGCAGTGGGCGAACGTGCCGCGGCGGGCGAACCCGGATGTGGCATGCACGATGGGGACGAGCGTGTCGCTGCCGAAGCGTTCGACGGTGTGGCCCAGGACGAAGTCACCGCGTTCGAGCTGGTAGCCGGCCGAGGGGATCTCGCGGTACTCGACCTCGGGCTCGCACGTCGGGTCGAGGACCTGGTCCAAGTAGACGCCCACGCGGTTTCCCAGGGCCAGGTCGTAGCTGTTGGTCGTGCAGCGGCGCGGGTCGAACGGGTCGATCTTGATGCGGCCCTGCTCGACTTCCCGGGCGATCTGGGGGCCGGTGAGGATCACGACAGTGCTCCAATCAGCATCTGGGACTCGCAGGGGTGGTTGAAGCGGGCGTAGGTCGCCGAGCTGGGTTGGATGAGCCCGGTGTTGTGCCAGAAGCTGACCTGGCCGGCGACCATGCCGGGGTAGATCCGGATCGGCAATGCTGCGACGATCTCCAGCGTCCAGCGGTGGCAGGAGGTGGTGTGGCCGAGGTCTGCCGACAGCTGGAGGAACAGCCCGCGGCGGCCGTTGCTGCTGCATCCGATCAGCCGCATCGCGAACAGGGTGCTGCCGATCGTCTCCTCGGTGTGTCCGAGGTACATCCGGTGCGGCTCCAGCACGAAGCCCTCGTCCGGCAGCTTCATCTCCAGCCACGTGCCGGTGTGGTCGTCGAAGACCTTCAGCCCGCGGCCCAGGTGGTAGTTGATCGAGTTGGGGTTGACGGCGGCCGGGTCGTAGGGAGAGAAGACGATGTGGCCTTGAGCGATGAACCGCCGGATGGCCTCGCCGGTGAGGATCACCGTTTCGCCTCCCGTTCGACGCGCACCGGCAGGAAGGTCGCGGAGCGGATCACCTGCGAGGGTTTCCAGGTCGCTCCGTCCTCCACGTGAAGCCGACTGCCCCGCCGCAGAACGGAGCGCATCACGGCGGCGGCCTCCATACGGGCCAGCGCGGCACCGAAGCAGGCGTGCGGGCCGTGGCCGAAGCCTACGTGCGGGTTCGGCCGCCGTCCGGGCCGGAACTCCTGCGGCCGCTCGAACACCTCCGGGTCGCGGTTCGCAGACGCCTGCAGCAGCACCAACCGTCGGCCCGCCGACACCGGGATACCGAAGACCTCGCAGTCCGCGGTCGCCGTCCGGGCGGTGATCAACGCCGGGCCGTCCAGGCGCAGGACCTCCTCGACGAACCCGGCTACGGACTGATCCGAGCCGACCGCTGCCTCCGCCAGTTCCGGGTGATCCGCCATCGCAGCGAGCAGCGCGCCGATCAACCCGGTGGTCGTCTCATGGCCGCCGATCAGCAATGCGATCAGATTGGCCACCGCCTCCTCCAGGGTGAGGCGCTCCCCGTGCTCCTCCACCTCGATCAGGTCCGAGACGATGTCTACGGTCGCCCGGGTGCGGCGGTGCTCGACGAGGCCGGTGAAGTAGTCCCACAGGCCGGCCCAGGCGCCAGCGAGCCGCTTCTCCTGGTCGTCGGTGAGCGCGGGCTCGGTGAGCAGGATGACGTCGTCGGACCAACTCTTGACGAGGTTCCGGTCGCTGTCCGGGATGCCCAGCAGTGCGCAGATCGTGTGGACCGGCAGGGGCTCCGCGATACTGCCCACCCCGTCACCGCCGCCGGAGGCCACGAACCGGGACACGAGCGCGTCGGCCGCCACCGCTATCTGGGGCTCCAGGGCGGCGATCCGGCGAGGCGCGAACGCCTTAGCCAGAAGGCCCCGCAGCCGCGGGTGTTGCGGCGGATCCGCATAGAGCACCCAGGATGCGACTGGTTCGAGCACCGGGCGGAGCACCGGGCGGATCTCATCCAACATGCCGACGGCGGTCGGCGCGCACACGAAGCCCGGGTGCCGGAGCAGGTGGCGCACTTCCTGGTGCCGTGTGAAGACGAGCCGTCCGCTGCCCAGGTCCGGGCAGTCGATGGCCCGAGGCCCTCCCCCCAGAGCGGTGAGCGCAGCTTCACGCCCATCCCCCGAGGAGAGGGCCCTTAAGACAGTGGCCTGGTCCATGTTCCTGCCTCCCATCCGCCCGGTGTCGCGAGGAGCCAGCCCGGACCGTCGCGAAACCGGACGGACGTAGCACCAGGCGGGGAGGCTCACAGGGCGGCAATCAGGCCGTGGCGTAACAAAGTTCGAGGGGCGACGGGAGGCGCCTGCCGGTCGCAGCTGGCGCGCGGTCCCGATCCCGACCGTGAACCGATGATGACGCTATGTCAGACAAACGGCAAGAGGGTCGAAAAGGAAACCCTGTCCCTTTCGGTGAACGGGCATATGCGAGCTTCTGCCCAAGCGCTAGCCTTTCCTCAACGCAGGAACAGGAGGTGGAAGGTGGCCGTCGAGCCGACCCCGCGACGACGCCGACTCGGCAGGGAAGTCCGGCACGCCCGTCAGCGCCTCGGCTGGAGTCTCGAGGAGGCCGCCGAGAAGCTCGGGTACAGCTCTGCCTCAACCATCTCGAAGATCGAGAACGGCACGCAGGGCATCAAGCTTCAACAACTTCCGCACTACTTCGCCGTCTTGGAGATCGGCGATCCTGTCGTCCAAGCAGCATGGCGTGAGATGGTCCGAAACGCGCGCGACCGCAACTGGCACCAGCAGTACCCAGGCGTCGCGGACGATCCCCTCGGCGACTACCTGGTGAACTTGGAGATCGCCGATAGCTTGTTCATCTGGTCCCCGGTCGCTGTCCACGGACTTCTCCAAGCCGACGAATATGAGTTGGCCGTGATCATCGCCGGCCGCGCTTGGAAGAGCGACGCGGACATCCAGCGCTTCATCACCGTGCGGCGGAACAGCCGCCGAGCGGCCCTCTCCCGCAAGACTCCACTCCGGATTTGGGCAGTGCTCACCGAGGCACAACTACGCCAGGAGGTCGGAGGACGGACGACGGCCCGCGCTCAGGTGCTCCACCTGATCGAACTCGCCAGTACCCACCGGAACATCGTCATTCAGGTCATCCCCCTGTCACATGGCGCACACGCCGGCTGCGACGGTCCATTCATGGCCTGGACGTTCCCGACCGGCCACGACTCGGTCACCATCGAGGGCATGAAGACCGCACTCCACCTCAACGACCCCGCAACGGTGGCGGACTACCGCACCACCAGCGATCACCTGAAGACAGACGCCCTGCCGCCGAAGGAATCGCTCGAACTTCTCGCTCAAATCGCCAAGGATCTCTCGTGACTCACGACCCCCGCCTCTTTTCTGCTGACTCCAACAGCGTCGTCACTGCCGACGAGAAGAACCACCTCGATCCATCATGGGTCAACAAGCAGCTGGAACAGGCGGAATGGCTGACGGCCAGCACCGGCGGAAGTAACTGCCTCGAAGTCGCCTTCTTGGACCGCGGCATGGTCGGATTCCGTGACTCCCTGAACAAGACCAAGGACCCGCTCCTCCTCTCGTGGGGCGAATGGGCGGACTTCCTCGCTGGCGCGAAGGCCGGCCGGTTCGATCGCCCCGGTCCTGCCGACGCCTGATACCGAGCCGGACTGTCACTACCTGCTCCCCCAGGCAAGCCACTGACGACTCACCGCGTACCGAAGCTTCCAGGGCCGTCCGTATCGCACACCTGGGAGCTTCGGGCGTTGGCCAGCCACAGCCCTTTGTATTGGATCATGGGGTGCCGGTGGTCTGCTCTGGTAGTGCCGGCCGGGACGTAGCCCCAGGATCGCACCAAGTCCTGCGTCGTGGTCCGGCCTCGTTCCTCGTTGTAGACGCCGATGATCAGCCGCCCGCCAGGGGCGACGACATGGTCCAGCAGATGGGCCACGTACGCTCCACGCAGGTCCGTCGGCACGTAGTCCAGGCCGGTGCGGACGGCGTTGAAGCGATGTGGAGGCTTCCAGCCCATGGCGTTGGCGGTCCAGATCCGATGCGCCCACTTCGGACAGCGGGTTCGGGCGAGGTCGGCGAGGGCTGTGGAGATCTCCACTCCGTAGGGCTCGATAGGGATCCCTGCTTCAGCCGCCCAGTTGGTCAGGCTCTCCAGCAGGTGGCCGTTGGCGCATCCGACGTCGAGGAACGTCCCGCCGTGGGGCGGGAGCAGGTCGACGAGCAGGCCTCGGGCTTCTCGCCATCGCGTCTCGTCACCGCTGTGGCCGGACTGGGCCCGCGGGTTGTCACCGTTGAGGTAGGCCGGTTCGATGACGCCCAGGACGGCGGTGTGCCACTCGGTAGCCGTGATCTCGCCCGCCTGGTACGCGTCGTCGATGGGTGCCAGATCGCGCCAGCCTCGCTCCTTCGCGCTCGCGATGTCCTCGGCCTCGTGGCCGACCGGACGGCGTGTGGTGGGGTCCATGCGTTCTCCTTCCCTATTCGCTGACGGTGGCGCCTTGCAGTCAGGGTGACGTTCAGTCCCCTTGAAGAGCGTGGACCAGCCGCGCGGCCTCCCGGCGCGCCGGCCCCATTCGCGGGTCGTTCGGACCGGCGTGTGGTCCGACGATCTTCGCCAGCACGAACAGCTGCATCACCATCCCGTCGCGGCTCTCAAGGTCTGCCCGGCGCTCCCTGCGTACCCGGTCCGCGAGCGCCGGTACGGCGAGGGAGGCGGCGTACAGCGACGCCGAGTCGAGTCCGCCTGGCGCCATTCCCCAGTCCTCCCAGTCGAACATGCAGAACTCACCAGGGCCGGTGACATTCGCCCAGTTCAGGTCGGCGTGAGCAGGACACCACCGCTCCACCCGAGTGTCGTGCGCTCCGGGAAAGGCGGCCTTGATGGTGTCGTCGACCAGCTGCTGCGTGATCCGTTCGGTGTCCGGGGCCGCCACCCGGGCCGTTCGTTGAAGGGCCAGCTCTGCCAGCGAGGCGTTCAGCGAACGCCACCAATCGTCCGGCAGCTCCGGGTCGACTGTCACCACCGCGGGTCCGACCGGGAGTTCGCGCAGCAGCGAGATCTCGTCCGCGTGCCAGATCGCCTGGTCGTCCGGGTCCTGCCATGTCGCCGACCCGTACCAGCGTGGCATCGCCACGCCGGGCAACACCGCTGCGGCTTCGAATCCGCCCCAGCCCTGTTCCCGCGCCCGCGACCAGGGGCGGCGCTCGACCCGGGTCCAGCTGCCGCGGTCGGTGCCGGCTCCGACCGTCCGGCGCTTGCGCACCACGCTGCGCCGGTCCAGCCTCGTGCCGAGGCGCTGCTCCACCTGGTCCAGGACGTGATCGACGGGCTCCTGCCGGAGGTCCATGGTCTACCGGACGAGGCTGGCGTCGGTGCCCTGCGGCGGGGTGACACCGGTCAGCTCACGTGCCCGCTCGGCGAGGAGCGGGGCGAGTTCTGGGTAGTACCCCCGATCGACAGCTTGGAGCATCTCCGCGAGAGCGATGAGCTGACCCACGCGTCCAGCCGGAGTGTCGAGGATGTCGGCGAACTCCGTGCGGATGCGGTCCGCGACCACGGGCACGAGGAGGCTACTGACCCACAGGACCGCAGGGTCGTAGCCGACCGGCACCAGGCCCCAGCGTTCCCAGTCGAGGATCTTGAGCGGCGTTGCAGTCAGGTTGGCCCACTGGAGATCACCGTGGCCGGTGGTCCGCTCGATTTCGGCTGGGGCCGGGATGCCGAGGTACTTCGGGAAGACCTCTTCAACCCATGTCTGGCGCAGAGTGATCTTTGTGCTCGGTGCTTCCGCGATGCCGGCCACCGCGTCCCGCAGCCCGGTCCACCAGCTGTTGTCCAGGCCGGGGTCATCGCGGAGGTCCGGGGTCGAGGAGACCGCGGAACCTACCAGGTCGAAAACGTCGGCCTGGTAGAACCAGCCAGCCTCCGTCCAGTCCACGGTGTCGTGGAGCCGGGGGCGCGGGACGGAGGCGGGGACGAGCTGTTCAGCGCCGAGGGCGCCCTGGCCGGTCGGCCGGGGCGCCCGGAGGCGGCTGCTTCTGGAGACCCGGAGCCAGAGGTTCTCGGCCTGGCGGCCGACTGTGGTGCCGGAGGTGCCGAAGACCCGCGGTCCGGTGCACACCAAGCTGAGGAATCCGGCGGCCTTCTGGTGGGCTACTGTCAGGTCGTGCCGGGTGTCGTCATCCGGCTGAAAGGACATCGAGCACCGTCCTGAGTCGTGCGTCGGGGATCGGCTGGGCGAGAGCGTTCCGGGCATCCTCCCAGTGTTGGAGGGTGCTGGTCGAGGTGAGGACGACGTCCAGCGCGGGGCAGGCGCCGATGAGCTGGAACGCGGCGGTGTGCGGGGTCGATCCCGGCTGGATGAGGTTCACCAGTTCGGGTGTCATCAGGCCCGGCAGTTCGCCGCCGTGCAGGGGTGCGGAGGCGAACGTGGTGATCCCGGCGTCGCGCGCATGGGCGAGCGGCCCGGCTCCGTCGAGGGCCTGGGTGATCGGCTCGGCCATGACGAGGCTGACCGGCAGCTGGACGCCGGCGAGGTGGTGGTTCGCCGACCCGGCTGCTTCGATGGCCAGCGTGATCAGTTCGGCGATGGTGAACGCCTGATCGGTGAAGCCAGCCCAGGTGGCGA
Organism: Kitasatospora sp. NPDC001159; assembly: GCF_053598235.1. Lineage (NCBI taxonomy): Bacteria > Bacillati > Actinomycetota > Actinomycetes > Kitasatosporales > Streptomycetaceae > Kitasatospora > Kitasatospora sp. NPDC001159. Next base: position 17,427 of record NZ_JBSFJV010000065.1, on the reverse strand, counting down.
CGCCGTAACCCCCGATGCGGCCGGCCTGCGCGAACTCCTCCAGCACGGCGAACACGGCGCGGAGGTTGTGGTGTAGCTGCTGCTGGTCGTGGTCGGACCGTTCGGGGTTGTGGACGAAGACGATGTCGGCACGACCGAGGACGGCGAGCGATTCCTCAGTCTGGGCGCGGACGTCCAGTGGGGCGATGCTGTGGTGGCCGTCCGGGTAGAAGCCGGTCTTCGTCGTCACCTTGGCGGTCGGGTGATCGGCGAGCACCGGGGCCAGGTCGTGGTGTGCCCGGCCGTGGCCGTAGTTGGGGGCGGTGTCGATCCACTTCGCGCCGGCCGTGAGGGCGGTGCGCGCCGCTTCGCCGGCGGCGCGCACCCGGTAGGTCCCCAGGCCGAGGTCCGGGCTCACCGGCCGACCCCGACCACGGCGAGGGCCTGACCCTGGACGAGGATGGTGAGGACGGTGGCCACGTCCTTGACCTCCAGCCCGGCAGCTTCGGCGAGTTCCCCGAGGCTGACCGGGTCGCCGGTCAGCAGGGCCTGCAGGACAGGCTCGACCCGCTCGGACAAGTCCCATGCGGTTCCGGCTGCGGACAGGGTGACGGTCCGGGCGGTGGGGTCGCTGGTGAGTTCGGCGCGAGGGGCGGTGATCCGCACCTTGATCTCCGGCTCCGCGGGGAGCGTGTCCACGAAGGGCAGGGACGGGGCCGGTCGGCCGAAGTGGGTGGTGCCGGAGGCCGTGGCCCAGCGGTCGATCAGGTCAGGGTCCGACAGCGCGGTGAGCACCGCAGTCCTCAGATCGGCCAGATACCCGGCCTTCTCGTCCGCTCCGGCATGGAGCGGCACGTCCTTCCGCACGGCGGTGCTCTCGTGCAGCTCGTCCACCAGCCAGCCCAGGAGCGTGGCGCCGGTCTGGGCGACCAGTCCGAAGGTGAGGTGCAGCGACTCGCTGCCCTGGTCGGCAGTGACGCTGTGCCACCAGCCGCGCGGCAGGTACAGGACGTCGCCCGGGTGGAGGACGACGTCCGCGACCGGCTCACCCTCGGGTTCCTCCGGGGAATCCACGTCGCGGAAGGTCGGGGCCTGCCTGGTCGGCTCCCACAGCCGCCAGCGCTTCGCCCCGTGCTGCTGGACCACGACCACGTCATGATCGTCCCAGTGCCGGCCGAAGCCCTCCTTCTCCGTCCAGGAAGCGTAGAGGTTGGTCTGCACGGGCGTGCCGATGAAGCGCTCCAACGCTTCGGCGGCGGTGCGGATCGGCGGGTGGATCTCGTCGATCGCGTCCACCACGAGCGAGGCGCCCTCGGCGAGCTGAGCGTGGAGCTGCGCGGGGTGCAGCCGATTCCAGGTCACCCCACGCCGGTTGGTCGCCGGGGTCGAGTACCGGCCGACAGGGACGGTCTGCCCATCCATCGACAGCCGAAGCCGCGGCGGGTCGATGCGGTGGGTGGCGAGGATGGTGTTCAGATCGTCCCAGGACAAGAGGGGAGCGGTGTCGGCGCCCCCGGCAGTGATCACGGCGTAGGAGCGGTGGAGCGCCTGGGTGAGGAACTGCTCCCCACCCAGGCGCACCGCCCACGAGGCGGTCTTGTGCATCGTGGGCGGTCTCTCAGGTGTCGTTCTGGTCGGAACGGCCACCGGTGTTGTCGGACGGCACGTCGGCCCGCGAACGCGCGGCCTGGATGTTGCGGACGCCGACCAGCAGGCCGCCCTCCTCCTCCGGCTGGACCGCGGATGCGATGCTCTCCATCGGATCTCCTCTCCTCCTGGCGCTGCTCTGCCGTTCCGGGGACCGGAAGGTGTTGCAGCGGCTGAGTGCCCCAGTGTTCCGAGCACGGCGTGGCAGGGCCATGTCGTCCAGCTGTCATCTCGCGGGTTGATTCGCACGCAGGTGTCATCGGGGTGTCATCTTCACCACGATCACGGCCGCGAGCTGCGGCGTCTCGGCTTCGCCACTACGACAGGGTGGCCAACGGGCCTTCGTTCTGGGCAGGATTCCGGGCATGGACATCTTGGTGATCGGCGGAGGCTGGTTTCTGGGCACGGCCGTGATTGAGGAGGCGCTGGGGCGCGGCTGGGGCGTGACGACGTTCAACCGAGGGCGATCCGGCGTGCTCCTGCCTGGCGTGCGGCACGTCGTTGGCGACCGCACGTCGGTCGAGGATCTGGCCAGGTTGGCCGCGCAGGGTCCGTGGGACGCAGTGATCGACACGTCAGCTGCCGAGCAGCCGCCGAACGTGGTTCTCGCCGGGGCGAGGGCGCTGGAGAGCGCCACCGCGCGCTACGTCTACATCTCGACGGTGTCGGTGTACGCGGGCTGGCCGGACCACCCGCTCAAGGTGGGGGATCCGGTGTTGGACGGTCCTGCCGACGCCGACCGCGAGTACGGCAGGAACCCGAAGGGCTGGCGAGGCCCGAATCTGCATTATGGGCGACAGAAGGCCGGCACTGAACGGGCAGTGGTCGAGACCTTCGGCGCGGAGCGGTCCTGCCTGGTTCGCCCTGGTGTGATCCTCGGGCCCCGTGAGTATGTCGGCCGGCTCCCGTGGTGGCTCCGGAGGACCGAGCGCGGCGGTCATATCCTGGCACCCGGATCGGCGAGCAAGACCATCCAGCCGGTCGACGTCCGTGACGTCGCGCGTTTCGCCGTCGATCTCGCTCAACGGCCTGGAGGGGGCGTCTACAACGCCACCGCGCCGATCGACCGAGACACGATGAGCAGTTTCCTGGGGGCTTGTCTCGCGGTGACAGGCGGCAAGGGAGAGCTCCGATGGGTACCGGATGAGGTGCTGCTGGAGCACGGCGTCCGGCAGTGGACGGAAGTGCCGCTGTGGCGGACGGGTGAGGGCGTCTGGCAGGTCGACTCCGAACCGGCGTACGCGGCCGGGTTCCGGTGCCGCCCGTTGGAGGAGACGGTCCGGGACACCTGGGAGTGGCTCCAGGCCGGCAATGCCCCGATCCCGCACCCGCGGGCAGCCGCTCTCGGAATCGACGCGGACCGGGAACGGGCGATTCTGGCGGCTGCCGGCTCTCTTCGCTGAGCAGGATGCAACGGATGGGCGACCGCCATGGTGGCGGTCGCCCATCCGTCGCGGTTCTGTTGTTCTACTCGATGGCTAGCCGTGCGGCGGCGCCCCCGAACTGTCGCGGGGCCGCGACTCGGGTGTACTCCTCCAGTCCCTCTCGAAGGGCGGCAGCGACCGGTGACGTCCGGACGGACTCGGTGGTGAGCAGCTTGCCGACGTGGACGACCCGCTCGACGAGGCCCTTGGCGCGCCGGTCGGGTGCAAGGTCCGCGATGTGCTTGAGGACTTCGGCTGCTTCCTCCACCTCACCGTTGAGGATCAACGCTGCGGCGAGGTCGGTCCTGGCCTCGGCGTCGATCCGGGGAATCCTCTGCTCGGCAGGCAGGCTGGCTTGCAGCTCCAGCACCCGTCGGGTGTGCTCCAGCGCGCTGGCGCCATCACGCAGGAGCACGAACGTGGTGCCGTGCGACCGGGCGAGCCGGTCCGGACCGTGAAGGAACTCGCCGGCCACATCGTCGTGGAGGTCGTCGCGTTCGACGGCGTCCACGTCGAGGAAGCGTGCGACCGCCGCTGCGGCCCTGCGCTGGTCACCGAGGTGCCCGTAAGCTCGGGCCTCGATCGAAGCGATGCGTGCTTGGCCAGCCGTACCGACACCGGGGAACGACTGCGCCTGCCGGATGAAGCGGAGCGCCTCACCAGGCCGCCCTTCCCAGTAGGCGAACATGCCGAGCGTGCCAGCCGCGAACGCGGCCAGCGGGGTAAAGCGGGTGACCTCGGCGTACATGCCCGCGGAACGAGCGAGTCGGCTCGCCTCGCCAAGGGAGCCGAGTCCGAAGGCGGCCAGGGCCAGCAGCGCCGTCGTCTGGCCGATCGCGATCAGCAGCAGCTGCTTCTGCTCGGGAATGTGGGTGCGATCCAGAAGACCTTCGGCGTTCGTCCGAAGCTGCCGGGCTTCACGGAGCACCTCGAAGGGTGACCGGTTGTTGTAGGTGCGGGCGAGGTGGCGAACGTCGTCCTGGACCTGGTCGATGGACAGGTCTGAGAGGAAGGCGGACGCCACGGAAGCGGCGTGGTCGGATGCTTCGCGTGCGGTCATCGCGAGCTCTCTTTCGAGGTCTTGCTGGGTAACTGCCGCAGGATCTTCCTCACTTGGCGGCGCGAGGAGGTCTGCGATCGTCCTGTCGAACATGTGCTGGATCGTCTGAGTGAAGACGGAGGTCGGTCGGCTCACCGTCCCGGCAGTCCAGCGCCTGAACGTCACCTCCGACATGTCCAGGTCGCGAAACCGGGGGTCTTTAAGCGTTCGTGCCAGTTCGTTCCCGGCGCGTCGAAGTTCCCTGTGGAAGTCCGGGAATTCCCATCCCGCCTTCTCGACCAGGGCACCCAGTAGCGTCTTACTCGCCATTCCGCATGCCTCCGCCCCCAATGGTCTCGACCCCGGCCCGGCCGCCGCCTGTGCGCGGAGGACCTGGTCCAGCCATACCCGACAAGCGCCTTTCTCACAGCTTTATCTGACGAGATGACACCCCGATGACCGGGTGATGGCTACGCAAGGCGTGAGATGACACCCGGGTGCCGTGGCGCTGTTTCGGCCAGGGCGCGACAGTAGGTGGCCGATCACCTAGATCGCAGTCCGCGAAGTGAGCGAGACGCTTCTCGCCCTTCTTCCCGACCGCTGGCTGTGCCCAGCTGTCCGCCGACCTTCACGCTGACGTGCTCGGGCCCCGCAGACAGTAGGCGGATTGACGTCCCGGTGGACCATGAAAGGGGAACAGGTCATGCCACCCGCGCCCAACGCTGCTGCTCAGCCCAGACCGGTCTATCACCCTGCCGGGTTCGACGGTGCGCTCCGGACCGCAGTGGACGACCTGCGGGCCGGGCGCTGGTTGTCGACGCAGCGGCTGCTGGCTTCGACGCAGAACGCCGACCTGCGGACCTCTCGTACGCAGGTCCTGGCACTGGTCGCCGCCCGCTCGACTGTCCTCACCGACTGGGGGCGCGAGGAGCCGGACGATCCCGAGCTCGCCATCCTGCGCACCAGGGTAACGGTCGAGCACGCCTTGGCCGCAGCCGAGGCCGGCTCGCCGAAGGCCGAGCGCTTGGAGCAGGAGGCCCGCGAGTCGTGCCAGGCCGCCGCCGAAGCGGTGCGCCCGGACCCTGTGCCGTGGGTGTGCTTGCTCGCCTTGGCGACACTGGATCGCGCCAAGAGCCGCCCTGAGCACCGGTATCGCTCGTCGGACCCGATGCTGCCGCTCGGCCCGTGGGGGCTTCTCGACGAGGCGCTCACACGCGATCCGGGCAACCGGGAGGCCCACCATCGCATGCTCCGCTACTGGCTCCGGGTCTACCGGCCGGCGGCTTCCGACTTCGTTCACCTCGCCATGTCGAAGGCTCCGACCGGATCACCGCTCGCAGTTCTGCCGCTGTACCTGTCGGTCGACCAGTACCGCACCGAGCCGAGGCGCACCGCGGTCGTGCTCCGGCAATGGCTCCGGGAGCCCCACTTCTCCCGTGCTCGGCGCGCGTTCGAGAGCTGGTCCGTGGCGGCGCCGGGGTCGTGGCCGGTCGTCGATCTCAGCCATCTCGCCCACGCGCTGTGGGCGTCGGCCCAGATGGGCGCCGCCGTCGAGGTATTCGGCGCTCTGGGCCAGTTCGCATCCAAGGCGCCGTGGGCCCATGTCGCCGACTCCCATGGCCAGGCGGAGGCTCTGTTGCTGACCGCCCGGGACCAGGCTCTTGCCGGCCGCGCGACCGCCTTGGCCTGAGCCCCGACCACTCCTGTTCCCATCACCGACTTTCCGCATGGAGGTTGTCCCGATGTCCCCCGCCCAGGCCGCACCACCGACCGACGAGGAACGCCTACTCCAGCTCGGCTACCAGCCCAAACTGCGCCGCAGGATGGGCGAGTTCGGCAACTTCGCCAGTTCCTTCTCGGTCATCAGCATCCTGTCCGGCTGCATGACGATGCTCGCCTTCGGCCTGAACACCGGCGGACCGGCGGTGATCATCTGGGGCTGGATCGGCGTCGGCGGCCTGGTCATGTTCGTCGGCTTCGCCCTCGCCGAGGTCACCAGCGCCTACCCGACCAGCGGGGCGCTGTACTTTATGGCCCACCAGCTCGGCGGTCCCCGGTGGGGCTGGATGACCGGCTGGCTCAACCTGCTCGGCCTGGTGGGCGGCATCTGCGGCATCGACTACGGTGCCGCATCCTTCGTCGGCGCGTTCCTCAACATGCAGTTCGGGTACTCGCCGACGCCTGCCGGGCTGTTCGGGATCTTCGCCGCGATCCTGCTGCTCCATGCGGTGCTGAACCTGCGGGGCGTGCGGCTGGTGTCGGTGCTCAACGGCATCTCGGTGTGGTGGCACATCGGCGGCGTCGTGCTGATCGTCGGGGCGCTCGCGATCGTACCCACCCAGCACCAGGACGTCAGCTGGGTCGTCGGGCACTTCGTCAACAACACCGGTTGGAGCAACCCGATTTACGTGAGCGCGGTCGGGCTGCTGCTCGCCCAGTACACCTTCTCGGGCTACGACGCCTCCGCGCACATGAGCGAGGAGACCACCAAGGCGTCGCTGTCGGCGCCCCGCGGGATCGTCCGCTCGATCTGGGTGAGCTGGATCGCCGGCGCCGTCCTGCTGGCCGGCATGCTGTTCGCCGTCCAGGACTACGACGGCGTCCTCAACTCGCCCACCGGCGTGCCGCCCGCGCAGATCTTCATCGACGCGCTCGGGACGACCGGGGCGAAGGTGCTCCTGGCCGTGGTGATCGTGGCGCAGGTGTTCTGCGGCAACGCGGAGACGGCGGCGGCCTCGAGGATGGTGTTCGCGTTCTCCCGGGACGGCGCGCTTCCCGGCTCGGCTCTGTGGAGCCGGGTGTCGGAGCGCACCGGGACGCCGGTGGCCGGGGTGTGGCTGTCGCTCGGGGCCGCGCTGGTGCTCGCGCTGCCGTCCTTGTACAGCGCGACCGCGTACGGCGCGGTGACCGCGGTCAACGTGGTGGGAATGACGCCAGCGTACGCGGTGCCGGTCTACCTCCGGCTGCGCAAGGGCCGCCGTTTCAAGCCCGGGCCGTGGAATCTGGGTCGCCGGGGTCCGGTGATCGGGTGGATCGCGGTCGGCTGGGTGGCCGTGGTGAGCGTGCTGGTGTGTCTGCCGCAGTCCGCGCCGGTGACAGTCGACACCTTCAACTACGCGCCCGTGGCGCTCGCGGTGGTGCTGCTGCTGGCCTGGGCATGGTGGCTCAAGGCGGGACGCTTGTACTCGCCGCCGGTCCAGCAGTCGGCCGAGCTGGTCGAGCTGACCGAGGAGGTCGTGTGACCAGCCGCCGACGCCCCGGCCGTACCGCGACGATGCGGGCCGCCCGGTACCGCACCACCGGCAACTCTCCGGTGGCGCCCTCGCCGACCGGACCGCTGCACCAACTGGTGGACGCCTTCGACATCACGACGGTGCTGCTCGCGACCGTCGACGTGCAGGGCCGCCTCAAGGGCAAGGAATTCGACGCGGCCTCGCTGGTGCAGCGGATGCGCTCGGGTGGGCTCTCGCCGGAGATGTGCGGGTACGTGCTCGGTACCGACTTGGGGATGACGGCTGCGCGCAGCGGGTCGTTCTCGTGGGAGTCCGGGTTCGGGGATGTCGCGTTGCTGCCCGACACCCAGCACGCCCGCGTCCTGCCCTGGCTTCCGTCCACCGCCCTGGTGCTCGCGGAGCCGATCAGCGTGGGCCTGCCGCACCCGCTTGCCCCGGACGCCGTGCTCGCCGAGCAGGAGCAGCGTCTCGCCGGTCTCGGGCTGACGGCGAAGGTGGGGGTGGAGACGGAGTTCGTCCTCTTCGAGGGCACCGCCCGGGACGCGGCGGCGGCCGGCTTCCGCGGACTTCGCCCCGCCGTGTGGGACAACCGCGACTATGCCCTCGACCAGCCGCTGCCGGTGCGGGAGTTCAGCAGGCGTCTGCGGCAGATCCTCGCCGGCGCCGACCTGCCCGTCGAGGCCGTGAAAGGCGAGGGCGCGCCGGGTCAGATCGAAGTCACCTTTCCCTACGGGCCGGTGGCGGCGGCGTGCGAGCAGCACGTGCTGTTCAAGCACGCCGTGAAGGCGGTCGCGGAAGAGCTGGGCATGACGGCGTCGTTCATGGCGGCCCTGCCGGGCGGGGTGGGCAGCGGCATGCACCTGCACGTCTCGCTGCACGACGTCGACGACCAGCCGGTGCTGCTGGCCGGTCCCGAGTTCGGCAGCGGCTTGTCGGAGCTGGGCGAGCAGGCAGTGGCCGGACTCCTGACGGCGCTTGCGGCCCTCGGCCCGCTGTGGGCGCCGTACGTGAACAGCTACAAGCGCCTGCGGGACCACTCCTTCGCCCCGACTCGCCTCAGCTGGGGGCGGGACAACAGGTCGTGTGCGGTTCGGGTGGTCGGTCACGGCCGCAGTCTGCGTCTGGAGGTGCGGTTGCCTGGTGCCGATGCCAACCCCTACCTGGCGTCGGCGGCGGTCCTGGCGGGGATCCGGCACGGTATCGAGTCCGGGCTCAAGCCCCCTGCCGCCACCCGCGGCGACACCTATCTGGACCGCGAGGCCGAGCCCGTACCGCAGTCACTGGCCGAGGCCGTTTCCGCGTTCGAGACCAGCCCGCTGGCCGGCGAGCTGCTCGACGAGCACGTCGTCGCCCACCTGGCCGCCGTCGCACGCCTGGACCTGGACCACCACGCCGCCGCCGTGAGCGATGTCGAGCTGGAGCGCGGTCTCACCCAGGCATGAGCCCCGGGCCGGTAGCGGCGCCAAACCCCCGAGACCCGCGACCGGCCCGGTTCCAACCCCCACCCCTCTGTCTCCGACCCTGCCGAGGAAGCCCTCCTATGGACACCACCACCCGCCCCCCAACCCGTACGAACCTGGGCCCTGCCGGCGCCGATCTGCTGACCGGGGCCCACCTGGTCGACGCCACCGCCCCCGGTATGGAGGGCCTCGCGCTGTGGCTGGCCACGCGCCAGCTGGACGTCACCGCCAGCATCACCCATGCCGAGCAGGACAGCCCGGCCGCCGCTCGGCTGCATACGGCCGGCGTCAAGATTGTCGTGGGCTTCGACGCCGAGCACGTCCAGGCCGACCGAACCGCCGTGGTGTGGTCCGGCGCGACGACCGGCCCGCTCCCGGAACTCGACCAGGCCCAGGCCCTGGGGCTGCCGGTGCTCACGCGCGCGCTCGCGCTCACCATGCTGGCCGGGGGCTACGGCGGGCCGCTGGTGGCCGTCTACGGAAGCCACGACACCGCCACCGCGGCGGCGGCCCTGGCCGCTGTCCTCGACGACGGACGCACCTCCTGGATTCTCACCGCCGCGGCCCAAGGCAACGTTCCCGGACAGGGCATCCACAGCCAGCGCCTAGTCGTGGACCTGTGCCCGGACGCCGGCACGCACGAGGCCGCCTCCTGGAGCCACCTCCCGCACGGCCCGCAGCCCGTCCGCAGGGCGACCCCGACCGTGACGCTGATCACCACCGCCACCATGAACGCCCCGCACTTCACGGACACCATCGAGGCTCTGGACGCCGCCACCGCCCTCGCCCGCGCTTCCGCCACGGTGGTGCTGCCGCTGTGGGACAAGGGCGCCAAAATCGTGCACGAGCGGCTCAGCGACCGCCCCGGCCCCGCCGTGGTCACGGTCGGCCTGGAGGAGAGCACCGACGTGTGGGTCCTCCCGCCCCGCTGGCTCGGCACCGAGTACCTCCTGACCCTCCACCACCGGGGTGAGCGGCACCAGTTCACCGTGCCGGTCGCCGGCCGTCACCACGCCCTGGCGGTGTGCGCGGCCATCGCCACCGCCCTCGTCGTCGGAGAGGACCCGCAGGCCGTCGCCCAGCGCGCCAGGGGCTTCCGCGGGGCCGAGCGGTCGCTGGCTGTGCTCGGCACTCAGACCGGCGTCACCGTCGTGGACTCCCGCGCCCGGCACCCGCGCGAGATCGCGCAGGACGTCACGGCCGCCCGGATGCTCACCGAGGGCTCGCTGGTCGTCGTCGTGGAACCGGACGGCATCGCCCGCACCAGCGCGCACGCCACCGAAATCGGCGCCGCCCTCGGCGACGCCGATCACGCGGTGCTGCTGCCGGTCAGCACACCGCTGACCGAGGACGCCGGGCCCGACCCGCTGGAGGCCGTCGAGCAGGCCGCTGTTCACAAGCTCGGACAGGGCGCGGTCCACCGCATCCACCTCGGGCCGGACGAACCCGCCCCGGAGCAGCGGATCTTCGAGATGACCGCCGAGGGCGACCTCGTCCTGGTCATCGGCACCGGCCAGGCGGCCGAGCGCCTCGGTCCGAGGCTGCTGTTCCACCTCGCTGCCCCCGCCATGCCGATCCCTCAGCAACTGTGACCCGCCCGAACCATCCCGCTGGAGACGACGCCGTGGCCATCGGCCCCTTGCCCGCCCTCACCGCCGCCGAGCGCCGGCTGATCGTCCTGGTCGCCGCCGGCGCCAGTCACGACCAGATCGCCGCCGACCCCGAAACGAAGCTGAAACCGGACGACGTCCGCAGCGCGATCGAGGCGCTGCTCGTCACCACCGGCACCCGCACCGTGCTGCACCTCGCCGCCTGGTCCACCGCCCACCGGATCGTCACCCAGCCGGTGCACCCCAGCGGAGCGCTGACCATCAACCCCCAGCTGGCCCCGCGGTTGTTGCAGATCCTGCGCGGCTGGGCGGGCGGGCGCAGCACGCCCGAGCTGACCGCCGACTTCGGCATCGCGCCGAGCACGATGCGCACCTACGCCAAGAGCCTGCTCAGCCAGTTGAACGTCGACTCCCAGCCGCAGGCCGTCGTCGTCGGCGTCCTCGCCCAGCTGGTCTGGCTGAACAACATCGACCCCGCCTGGCCGGCCGGCCCGCTCGTTCCCACCGCAGAACCGCAGGCGGTGGCCCCGTGAGCGCTCACCGAGGCATCGGGCGCATCGGGCTCGCTGCGCTCTGCTTCCTGCTCGGCGTTCTGATCGGAGGCGGCGCCATCTATCTGCTGGATCACCGCGCCGCCTTCAGACAGCCGCTCTACCTGGGCACCTTCGCCGTCGTCGCCCTCTGCACCCTCGGCGTGGCCGACCGCTTGGTGAGCCACCGCGCGCCGCCCCCGAAAGACCCGGATCGTCCGAGCGACCGCCGCCGGTCCGGCTGAAAGCACACCCGCAGTAACCCATGGCGGCCGTTCGGGCCAGGGCCGCACCCCTTCGACCTTAGAGAACAGATGATCATCCTCACCGTCCTCCACGGACCCACTCCCTCCGGCGGCGCCCGGTGAACCTTCGATACGTCGAGGCACCGCAGCCGTACGAGCGGGATGGCCGCCCGGCGGTGTTCCTCGCCGGGGCAACCGTTGGCTGCCCGGACTGGCAGAGCGAAGCGGTCGACCTGTTCGCGACCGCGGGCTTCGACGGCACGGTGCTCAACCCCCGGCCGTCGCGCAACCCGACCACCGACCCCTACCGCGTGTGGCAGCCGTTCGGCTGGCAGGACCGCAACATCCGGCGCACCGACGTCGTCCTGTTCTGGAACCCGATCGGCCACGTGCGCGTGCACGACTGCTACGAGGCCGGTCTGTTCTCCCCGTACGGCGGGACAGTGGTCATCGGCTGCGACCCGGCCGACCCCGTCCAGCGCGCCAACCGCGTGCTACTCGCGAGCCTCATGCCGTGGTTGCCGGTAGCCGACACGCTCGCCGACACCGTCGCCGCCGCCCTCGCCGCGCTCAAGGCCCCCGCCCCCGCTCACCGCTGACCACCCACCCATCCACCCACGTCAGGACCCCATGCGCATCACCACCGCCCCTTCCCGGATCGAGGACCACGCTCTCCTCGGCAACACCGCGTCCGCCGCCCTGGTCCGCCTGGACGGCTCCATCAACTGGGCCTGCCTGCCCGGCTTCGATTCGCCTGCGGTGTTCGCCTCGCTGCTCGGCGACGCTGACCATGGCCTGTGGCGGGTCGGCCCGGCCGTGTACGACGGTTCACCGCCCCCGGCGGCCGACCGCCGCCACTACGTGGGCAACTCCCTGGTCCTGCGCCAGGAGTGGGACACGCCCGCCGGTGCGGTCGCGGTCACCGACTTCATGCCGGCACCCACGGTCAGCGACGACGCGGAGCCGAGGATCTTCCGGATCGTCGAAGGCATCAGCGGCGAGGTCCGCGTCGCCAGCGTCTTCCGCCCCCGTCCCGGCTACGGCGCTACCCGGCCGCGCATCGAGCGGACCGCCCGCGGAGCCTCGCGGTTGTGGGTGGTCGCCCACCCGGACTCGTACTGGCTCGACGGCCCCCAGCACACCGCCAACGGGCGGGGTGTGTGCCGGGCCGACTTCACCGTCCACGCCGGCCAGATCGTCGTGCTCACCCTCGCCTGGGCTCCCTCTCACCGTCCCGCACCCGTTCCGCCCGACGCCTTCTCCGAGCTCGATGCGACCGCGGAGTTCTGGGAGCAGTGGGCAGCCGGCTGCACCTACCGCGGCCCCGATCGCGAGGCGGTGCTGCGCTCCGCCCTCACCCTCAAGGCGCTCTGCCACCCGGGCGGCGGTGTCGTCGCCGCGCCCACCACCTCCCTGCCCGAGCAGCTCGGCGGCGAACGGAACTGGGACTACCGATACGTCTGGCTGCGCGACAGCGCGCTGACCATCGCCGCGCTGCTGCGACTCGGCTTCCTCGACGAGGCCCGGCAGTGGCGCAACTGGCTGGTCGACACCGTCAACCCCGAGCGCCTCCAGCCGATCTACCGCGTCAACGGCGACGCCGACCTCGACGAAGAGACCCTGGACCACCTGCCCGGTTACGACGGCTCCCGGCCGGTGCGCATCGGCAACGGCGCCGCCGACCAGCTCCAGCTCGACGTCTACGGCGAACTCGCCGACACCCTGCTGCTCGCCGAGGACGCCGGCCTCCCTCCGTCCCCGCAGTGCGACGACCTGCTCCTGGCGCTCGCCGAACAGCTGGAGCAGCGGTGGCGGGAGCCCGACGAGGGCATCTGGGAAATCCGCGGCCCGGCACGGCACTTCACCCACTCCAAAGTCATGTGCTGGGTAGCCGTGGACCGAACGCTGCGGCTGCTGGAACGCCGGAGCACCACCGACCCTGCCGTCCTCGTCCAGCTCGCCCACCTGCGCGCGGAGATCCACACCGACGTCTGCGCGCGCGGCTTCAGCTCCGAGACCGGCACCTTCACCCAGTCCTACGGCGGCCGGGCCCTCGATGCCTCCCTGCTGCTCCTGCCCCTGGTCGGCTTCCTGCCGCCGGACGACAAGCGTGTCATCCGCACCGTGGAGGCTGTCCAGCGCGAGCTCACCGAGCACGGGCTGGTGCTGCGCTACGCCACCCGCGGGGATGCCGACGGCAACGTGGACGGGCTCGCCGGCCATGAGGGAGCCTTTCTGGCCTGCTCGTTCTGGTTGGCCGAGAGCCTTGCCGTCATCGGCCGGCACGCCGAAGCCCGCGAGCTGCTCGGCCACCTGCTCGCCCTCCACAGCGATCTCGGGCTTCTCGCCGAGGAGTACGACCCCCTCGCCCGGCGGCAGCTCGGGAACTACCCGCAGGGCTTCTCCCACTGGAGCATGACGGACGCCGCCGTTCGCCTGGCCAGCCGACCGCAAGCCCGGCGCCCGGCACTGCCCGGGCCGCGCGCCGCCGTCGACCAGGCGCTCCCCGCCACCGTGGTGGCGTAGTGGGCAGCAGCGAGGTGCGTCGGCTGAACGTTGCCGGGGCCCGAGCCTTACTCGGAGAGGCGCAATCGACCTACGCCGCCGACCTCCTCGGGCAGGCCGCCGAACGCTCTGCCGCCCGGACGCCGTGTACACCGCGAGCCTCCGGCGGTACGAAAACCGCGGAAGCACCCGCGACGCCGAGCGTCTCCGGAGCCGGATCAGCGCCCTGGCGGAGATGTGAACGCCCGCCTCCCGCCGCTTGGCGCGATTGTCAGTCCCCCGTGGCACACTGCCCTGTTCGATCCGCAACCGCCCTATCAGTATGACGAGTTGGGGCTGTTCACCGGATCGTGTGGCTTCTGCCGCGACACGCCGACCCGGCCCTGCCGGGCCGCCTACGGTGGGAAACCTGCCTACGCACTCACGTACGACGAACGATCACCAGTTTGATCGCAGCTTTGCCATGCCCTGAACCGGCCACGCTCCCCGCGCCGGTTCCCCCCTGGGAAGGAGATGTCCCGTGCCGCACACGCTGGTCGTGGGAGTCCACCTGGTCCTGATTGAGAACGGCCGGGTGCTGCTCGGACAGCGCGCCAACACCACGTTCGCCGCTCAACATTGGCATGCTCCGGCAGGCCACCTCGAAGCGGGAGAGTCCGTCCTGGCTGGCATGGCCCGTGAGGCCGACGAGGAGCTCGGCATCACCATTCGGGAAGAGGATCTCGACCTGGTGCACACCCTTCACCACCTCGACGCCGACGACGGTGCCGGACGCCTCCAGCTGTTCTTCGCCCCGCGCACCTACACCGGCAAGATCACCAACCGCGAACCGGACAAATGCACCGCCCTCCGCTTCTGGCCGCTGGACGACCTTCCGGAGCCGATCGTCGGCTACACCGCCGACGCGCTCGCGCAGATCACCGCCGGCCGCCCGCTGTCCGTCGTCGGATGGCCGGCATGAGCACCACGAGCCACCCGGGGCTCCCGGCAGCCGGGACGCCTGCGGGGAGCGCGGAGACCCGGCTCGTGGTCATTCGGGGAAACTCGGCCTCGGGCAAGTCGTCGGTGGCGGCGGGCATCCGGGACCGGTTCGGGCGAGGCCTTGCCGTCGTCGGGCAGGACAACCTGCGCCGCATCGTGCTGCGCGAGCGGGACCGGCCCGGCGGCGCGAACATCGGCCTTATCGACACCGTGGCACGGTACGCGCTGGGCGCCGGCTACCACGTCGTCATCGAAGGCATCCTGTACGCCGACCACTACGGCGAGATGCTCACCCGCCTGGTGGGCGACCACCGCGGCGTCACCCGCTGCTACTACCTCGACATCCCGATCGACGAGACGCTGGTCCGGCACGCCTCGAAGGCCGATCGCGAGTACCTGACAGCCGTCACCGAGCGTGAACTGCGCGACTGGTACCGCGAACACGACGTCCTTCCCGGCGGAATCGAGACCGTCATCGGCACCGACAGCACCCTCCACGACACGGTCGACCGCATCATGCGCGAGACCGCGCTCTCGGAGTTGCCCCCGCGCGACACGTAGAAGCGCAGGTACTCGACCGTCGCCCCCTCCATTTACCCCCTCAACCTTCAACCAGGAGCCCCTGATGCACGAGACGAACAGGCTGTCGGTCGGCGTCATCGTCCACGACCTGAACACCGACCGGATCGCCACCGTCCACTACGCCCAGCGCAGTTGGACCCCGGGCCCCGCGTGGACGATCCCGGGTGGAAAGGTCGACCCCGGGGAAGAGATCCCCGATGCTGCCGCCCGGGAGCTACGTGAGGAAGCCGGGCTCATCGTCAAGCCGTCCGACCTGCGCCTGGTGCACACCATCCAGGCCAAGGAGGGCTGGGACGGGCTCGGCGGGTTCATGCTGTTCGTCTTCGCCACTAGCGAGTTCACGGGCGAGCTGGTCAACGTCGAGCCGGACAAGCACCTGGAGGTGGGCTGGCACCCGGCCGCAGGCGTCCTGCCGAGCCCGATGTTCCCGACCTCCAAGGCCGCGGTGGAGGCGTACCTGGCCGGCGGGCCAGCGTTCTCCACCCACGGATTCGACCCCGCCTCCGGACAGCGGCAGCTCGTCGAGACGTGACCGGCGCCCGGTCGGCACCGTGCCGGGCGGGTGCGCCCGCCGGGCGCGGTGCCAGCCGGTTCGGCCCTGCCCGGTCCGCGCCGACCGCCCGCGGCTACGCCGGTCCCTGACGGCACCGGCCCCCGACCATCGCGATCCCCCCTCTGCGAAAGGGAATATGTGACCAGCGCACCCGAGACCTCGACGGACCCGGTGCCGGACAGCGAGCAGCTGTTGTTCGGCGGGCCGATGCGCTACGACTACGGCTGGGCCAAGCATGAGATGGCCAGCGGCAAGGTGACGTTCTGGGCGGTGGCGCGGCAGATGCCGGGTTTCCTGCGTCTGGCCGGGCGGATGGCCTGGGACGCCGACCGCGCGGCGCTGGTGACCCTGGTCGGCGCCGAGCTGCTGCGCGGCCTGGCGGCGGCCGTCGCGCTGATCGCCACCAACCACGCGCTGACGGCCCTGCTCGCTCCCGGCGAGGTCGCCGACGTGCTGCGGGCCGCCGTGCCGGCGATCGTGGCGGTCGGGGTGATCGCGGGCCTGTCCTCGGTGCTGTCCGCAGCCTCGGGCTGGGCGGGCGAGCGCCTCAAGCCAGCGGTCTTCCGCAGGGCCACCATCGAGTTCCTCGGCATCGTCAGCCGCTCCGAGCTGGAGGCCATCGAAGACCCGGCATTCCTCGCCGAGGTCGACAGCGCCCGCTGGGGCGCGATGTCGCTGCAAAGCATCATCGGCCAGGCCACCTCCGTCCTCACCGCCACCTTCGGCCTCGTCTCCGCCGCCGGCGTCCTGTCCATCCTCCACCCCGCCCTACTGCCCATGCTGGTGCTGATCGCCGCCCCGCGCGGATGGGGCGCGGTACGCACCGCCCGCCGCCACTACGCCTCCACCCGGGCCTGGCTCCAGCACAACCGGGCCAGCACCCTGCTCGCGGACATGCTCATCCGCCCCTACTCCGCGGCCGAGCAGCGCGTGCACGCCGCCGGGCCGTTCATCCTCCACCACTACGAGCAGATGGCCCGCGCCGCCGAACAGGAACAGGCCCGCCTCGCCGGAGCGAAGGCCCGCACCGACCTGCTCTCCGCCGCCCTGGCCGGCGCCGCCACCCTCGGCGCGTTCGCCCTCCTCGGCTCGCTCGTCATCAACGGCACGATCCCGCTCGCCGCCGCCGGAACCGCCGTCGTCGCCATCCGCACCGGCTCCGCGAGCATCGGCGGCCTCGTCTCCCAGATCAACGGCCTGTACGAGGAGAGCCTGTTCGTCCGCGACCTCGACCAGCTGCGCCGCGAGGGCCACCGCCGGGCCATCCCCACCGGCGGCACCCCGCTGCCCGAGCGCCCCGAGACGATCACCGTCGAGGACGTCTCCTTCACCTACGACGGCCGCGACACCCCCGCGCTCGACAAGGTCACCCTCACGATCCCCCGGGGCAAGGTCATCGCCCTGGTGGGAGCCAACGGTTCGGGCAAGTCCACCCTGGCCAACATCCTGTGCGGGGTCTACCAGCCGCACCAGGGCCGCGTCCGGTGGGACGGCATCGACACCGCGACCGCCGACCGCGACCAACTCTTCAGCAGCGTCGCCCTGCTAGGAGCGTGTCTCAGTAACAGGCAACCCACCTGCGTCTCGTGATCATTCGTGCGGGATGATCCCGGTGTGCATGGCGAGGATGGGCTGTTCG
>NZ_JBSFJV010000064.1:0-48586 GCF_053598235.1 Kitasatospora sp. NPDC001159 | reverse complement strand
TCGCGCATCTGCTGGAACGGCCGGTCGACGACGCCGATCGGCACCGACAGCCCGCCGCGCTGCGGCCACCCCTCGGTGGTCAGGCCGTGCTCGGGGTGCGGGGCCAGCGGGGGCAGCAGCTCGTCCAGGGTGGGCGGCACGTCCAGTGGCGGCAGCCAGACCCGGTAGGCCGGCGGGCCGGCGTCGGTGAGGCGCTCGGCGGCGAGCTCCAGCAGGGAGTGGGTGGTCTCGTCCTCGGCCGGCTCGGGCTCGGCCGCCACCGGCTGCTGCCGGGGCGCGACGTACTCGGTGCCGTACGCCACGATCTGGCCGGCCACCGCGGCCTGCCGGGCCGGGCTCGGCCGCTGCTGGCGGTACGGGCCGGAGACGTACGCGGCCTTGAAGCGGGTCAGAGTGGAGATGTCGCTGCGCAGGATGCCGTTGCCGGGCTGGGAGGGCAGGTGGTACGCGTCGGGCACGCCGAGGACGCCGCGGCTCTCCATCGCCGAGAAGGTGCGCAGACCGATCCGGTACGACAGGTGGGACTCCAGGGCGTGCATCCGGCCCTCGTCCAGGCGCTGGGAGGCGAGCAACAGGTGGACGCCCAGCGAGCGGCCGAGTCGGCCGATCATGATGAACAGTTCCATGAAGTCGCGGTGGGCGGCGAGCAGTTCGGAGAACTCGTCGACCACCACGAACAGCGTCGGCAGCGGGTCCAGCTGGACGCCGGACGCGCGGGCGGCCTCGTAGTCCAGCAGCGAGGTGTAGTTGCCCGCCGAGCGCAGCAGCTCCTGGCGGCGCATCATCTCGCCGTGCAGGGCGTCGCGCATCCGGTCCACCAGCGCCGCCTCGTCGGCCAGGTTGGTGATCACGGCCGAGGTGTGGGGGAGGCGGTCCAGGCCGAGGAAGGTCGCGCCGCCCTTGAAGTCGACGAGCACGAAGTTGAGCGTCTCGGAGGAGTGGGTCAGGGCGAGGGCCAGCACCAGGGTCCGCAGCAGCTCCGACTTACCGGAGCCGGTCGCGCCGATCAGCAGGCCGTGCGGGCCCATGCCGCCCTGGGCGGACTCTTTGATGTCCAGGTCCACCGGGGTGCCGTCCGAGCCCAGGCCGAGCGGGACGCGCAGCCGCTGCTCGGCGGGCCGCTCGGACCAGGCCCGGCGGACGTCGTGCCGGTGCAGGTCCTTGACGCCCAGCAGTGAGGTCAGGTCGAAGTCGGTGGCGAGCGGTTCGGTGCCGTCCGCGGCGTTGCCGAGCCGGTAGGGAGCCATCAGCGCGGCGTAGCGCCGGGCTGCGGCCGGGCGGAGGGCATCGGGGCGGCCGAGCGCGGTGACGCTGTCCTTGCGGTTGCGGTCCGAGCCGACCAGCTCCAGCCCGCCGGCCGTGGTGATCCGCAGCCGCAGCCGGTGCTTGGCGTGCTTCCACTCCAGGGCGCCGTCCACGTCCAGCACCGTCGCGTTGCGGTAGCCGGCCAGTGCCGCCCGGCCGCCGGAGGGCAGCGGCACCCCGTCGACCACGATCAGGGTGTACGGCTCCTCACGGCCGGGCTGGACGTCCGGCTCCCACGGTCCGCGGCCGGCGAACTCGGTGCCGAGCAACTGCTCCAGCTCCACCATGGAGGCGGCGACCAGCCGGACCGGGCCGGCGCCGTCGGTCTCGTCCGGGTGCAGGGCGTGCGGCAGCCACTTCAGCCAGTCCCAGTCGGCCCGCCGTTCCGGGGCGGTGACCAGAGCGATCCGCAGTTCGTCCGGGGCGTGGAAGAACGCCAGCTGCGCCACCACCGCCCGGGCCAGGGAGCGCTGTGCCTCGCCGGTGTCCGGGGCGTCGGCGGCGGCGCCGTCCTCCTCGCCCCGCAGCAGGACGTGGGCGTAGCCGCGGACGTGCACCGCGATCGGCTGCTCCTTGAGAGTGCCGTAGGCGTGGATGAACCGCCGCAGCGCGTGGGCGCACAGCGGCTCCAGGTCCTCGACCGGCTTGGTGGCCAGCGGCGCCAGCCGTACCGCCAGGCGCTGGGCGCCCACCGCGATCCGCACGTCGCCGAAGTCGGGGTGGCCCGCCCGGCGTTCCCACAGCCGCGAGGTGCGGACCATGGTGGCCAGCGCGGCGGGCTCGGGGTGGCGCCAGGCCAGGGCCTGTTGCTGCTTGACGGTGTGGCGGCGGACCTGGCGGCGGATCTGGGACAGGTAGCGCAGGTAGTCCCGGCGTTCGCCGCGCAGCTGCCGCTTGCGGTCGCTCTCGCCCCGGATCAGCTGGGTGACCAGCATGCCGACGGCGGACAGACCCATCATGCCGATCGCGACGTAGGTCAGCGGCCCGTTTGCGGTGTTGGGGTTGAGGAAGATGAACACCACCGACAGCGAGCTCAGCGCCATCGGCGCCATGGTGAGCATCGTGGCCAGCCCGCTCTGCGGCTCGGGCAGACCGGGCGGCTCCTGCAGCTGGATGTCCCCGTCCGGCATCTCCGGCCCGGAGCGCCGGGGCGGACGGTCGACGACGACCTGGCTCAACGGGGCTCTCCTCACACACGCGTGGACCTGTCGACCCATCGCACGGACCGCGCCCCCGCCACGGTTCACCGACCCGGTGAACCGCTGCCGCAGGGACGCACGTAATGCCGGTCGAAAGCCCGCAGACCGGAGAGTGGGAGAGCATGAGTGGTGCAGCCGTGGCCGGCCTGTGCAGACTGAGGTTCCGCGCGCCCGAGACGGCCTTCGAGCTGGCCGTGCCGTCCGACGTGGTCCTGGCGGACCTCATGCCGGCCGTGCTCGGACACGCCGGCGCCGAGGCCGAGGAGGCCGGCGCCGAGCACTCCGGCTGGGTGCTGCAGCGGCTCGGCGGCGAACCCCTCGACGAGGAGCGCACCCTGGACGCGCTCGGGCTGTACGACGGCGAGGAGCTCTTCCTGCGCCCGCGCACCGCCGAGCTGCCGCCGGTCCACTTCGACGACCTGGTCGACGGCGTGCGCAGCGGCATGCTGGAGCGCCGCGACTCCTGGCGCCCCGAACTCACCCACCACCTCGGGGTGGCCGCCGCACTGATCGCCCTGGCCGGCGGCGTGGCACTGCTGCTCCTGCCAGGCCCCGACCGGATCCGCTGCGTCGCCGCCGCGACCGCCGCCGTACTGCTGCTGTTCGGCGCGGGCGGCGCCGCCCGGACGGTCGGCGACACCGGGGCGGGCACCGCCCTGGGCGCCGCCGGGATCGGGTACGCCGTCACCGCGGCCACCCTGGTGCCCGGTCTGGACGGCGCGGACCGGCTGCTCGCCGGGGGCTCCGCCGGGGCCGGCGCCGCCGTGCTGGCACTCGCCGTCGTCGGCGCCTCGGCGCCGTTCTTCCTCTCCGTCCTGCTGGTCGCGGTGGTCGGCCTCGGCGCCGGCGCGATGGCCGTCCGGGACGTGCCGCCGGAGCACTCCGCCGCCGTACTGGCCTGCGCCGCCGTGCTGTTCGGCGCGTTCGTCCCCGGGCTCGCCTTCAAGCTCGCCGGGCTCCGGTTGCCCGCGCTGCCCCGCAACGCGGAGGAACTGCAGGAGGACATCGAGCCGTTCCCGGCCGAGGACGTCCTCGCCCGCAGCAACGTCGCCGACGGCTACCTCACCGGCTTCCTCATCAGCATCGGTCTCGCCTGCGCCGTCTGCCTGACCCTGCTGGCCGGCGCCGATGGCTGGGGCCCGGCCGCGACCGCCGCCGACCTGTCGGTGCTGCTCCTGCTGCACGCCCGCGAGATCGGCAGCCTCCGGCAGCGCCTCGGGGTCGTGCTGCCCGGTCTGTACGGGCTGGTGCTGCTGGCCGGGCGGCTGGGCCTGCAGGGCAGCCCGCAGGGCCGACTGGCCCTGCTGGCCGGCCTGCTGGTCGTCGCCGCGGTGCTGCTGGTCGTCGCCTGGACCGTCCCCGGCCGCCGCCTGCTGCCCTACTGGGGCCGCGCCGCCGACCTGCTGCACTCCCTCGCGGCCTTCGCGCTGCTGCCGCTCGCCCTCCAGGCGCTCGGCTTCTACCACATGCTCCGGGCCGTCGCCGGCTGACCGGCCCTGTCCGACACGCCCAGGCCCCGACCGAACCACCGACCCCGGGAGACGTCCCATGCAGTCCAGACGCGACCAGGTGCAGGCTCACCTGTTCGTGATGAGCCGGGTCTCCTCCGGAATGCTGCGCGGAGAGCCGGACGCACCCGACACGCCCGTCGCCCGGACCACCCGCGGCGCCGTGGTCGGGCTCGCCATCGGGCTGCTGATCGGCGTCGGCGTGGGGATCTACGGGCTCGTCAGTCCCGGTGGCGCGACCGGCTGGCAGAAGCCCGGCACCCTCGTGGTGGTCAAGGAGAGCGGCGCCCGCTACCTGTACGCCGGCGGTCAGCTGCGCCCGGTGCTCAACCAAGCCAGCGCCCGGCTGCTCGCGGGCGAGCAGTTCCGGTTCGCGCAGGTCAGCGCCGCCTCGCTGGACAGCACCCCGCGCGGGCCGGTCGTCGGGATCGTCGGCGCCCCCGACGGACTCCCGGCCGACAAGGACCTCGGCCCGGCGGACTGGTCGGCCTGCGCCGTCCCGGCGGCCCAAGGCGGCCGGGACACTTCGCAGTTGACGCTGTCGATCGGCCTGCGCCACGGCGACCGGCCGCTCGGCGACGACCACGCGGTGCTGGCGGCCGGCCCCGACGGCGCCCCCCAACTGCTGTGGCGCGGCCACCGGTTGCGGATCGACGCGGCCGACGGGGGGTTGCGGGCGCTCGGCTACGCCACCGCCACCCCGTACCCCGTGACGGCCGGCTTCCTGGACGCCGTCCCGGTCGGGCCGGACGTCAAGGCCCCCGAACTGCCCGGCCGGGGCACCCCCGGCCCAGCGCTCGCGGGCCTGGCCACCAAGGTCGGCCAGCTGTTCGCCGGCCCCGGCGGGGAGCACTACCTGCTCGCCGAGGACGGCCTGGTGCCGCTCGGGGACACGCTGTTCCAGCTCGTCCAGGGGGACCCGCGGACGCAGCGGGAGGCGTACGGTGGCGCGGCGGTCACCCCGGGCCCGGTCGGCCCGGCCGACCTCGCGGCCCACCAGGCGCCCGCAGCCACCGTCTCCGCCTGGGCCGGAGCCGAACTGCCGGTCCGGGCACCGCAGTTGGCGACCGTCGGCGAGGGCCAGGCGCCGTGTGCCGAACTGCACGCGGCGGCCGGCCCGGCCGCGGTCACCCTCACCCTGGCGGACGCCGTCCTCGGCCAGCCCCCGGCCGCCCAGCCGGGCGTCGCCCCGGCCTGCGGCGGCGCCGACCGGATCGCGGTGCGCCCGGGCGGAGGCGCGCTGGCCCTGGCCGTCACCGCCTCCGGTGCCGGATCGACCCTCTACCTGGTCACCGACGTCGGGGTGAAGTACCCGTTGCCCTCGCCCGCCGCCGCCAAACAGCTCGGCTACGCCAAGGCCGCCCCGGCGGCCGTCCCGACCCGGCTGCTCGGCCTGCTGCCCACCGGGCCCAGCCTGGACCCGGCCGCGCTGGCGGGCGGCGGCGTGGTCGGTGCGGCCGCCCCCGCCAACCCCTGCGGGGGCTGAACCCGAAGGCCGTGCGCGCCCGTTCACCATGCCGGGCCGCACACGCTCGCCCCACCCCGAGACGCCGGCAACCGACCGGCGCCCCACCCGAGAAGGGAATCGCATGGCCGGCAACAGCATGCTCAATGACCCGGCAGTCGTCCAGCAGGTGGTGGCCACCGTGGAGTCGCAGGACCAGCACATGCAGCAGACGCAGCGTCAGATCAGCGCCATCGTCGAGGAGATCACCGCGCACTTCCAGGCCGCCGCCAGCACCGTCTTCGTGGAGAAGATGCAGGACTGGCAGTCCAAGTACGACCAGGTGCGCCAGCAGTACACCAAGTTCCACGAGCTGCTCACCAGCGGTTCGGGCCTCATCCAGGGCGCCGGCCAGGACTCGGTGCAGATCGTCTCCGGCCTCGGGGTCGGCGACGACATCGTCAAGGGCCTGAGCTGACACCGGCCGGCGGGCGAGACCGCCGGCACCCCCACCGGCCGGGCCACGGCCGGACCCACCCCCGATCGAAAGAGACCAGCGATGTCCGACGGCAGGATCGAACTCCACCACCAGCAGATCGACGAGGCCGCCGCGATGCTGCGCCAGCAGAGCCAGCAGATGCACGAGATGATGGAGCAGACCCGCACCTTCCTCACCAACGGCCTCGGCCACGAGCTGCACGGTGACTACGCCACCGCGGGCAACGCGTTCGCCGAGGTGCTGGCGAGCGCGGACGCCGCCATGACCGAGGACGTCCTCAAGGCGGCCGCGGCCCTGGACGAGGTCCACGGCCTCATCCGGGACTCCGACCGCACCGCCGGCTCCAACTTCCACCGCTAGGACCGGGTGAGTCAGGGTGAGCGACGACACCACGGCCGACGACGAGTGGAAGAAGAAGGAGGAGGAGAAGCGGAAGCAGAAGGAGAAGGACTACCGGGCGAAGCAGGAGCAGAAGGAGAAGGACGACGCCAACAGCTTCAAGGTCACCGACTCCTACCTGACCGACTTCGCCACCACCAAGCTGACCAAGATGCTGGAGGACCTTCGCACGCACCCGACCCGGGTCGCGCTCCAGCAGTTCGTCCTCGGGATCGGCGGCGGTAACGCGCCCGGCGACTACTCGCACCTCTACTCCGGCGGCGGCGCGGTGCTGCCGAGCGTCAAGAAGATCCAGGACACCTTCTCCAAGTACTGCCTGTCCCTGGAGAACCAGTTCAAGACGCTGGAGGAGCAGGTCCAGAAGATGATCGACGACCTGCAGAACGCCCAGCGGACCCTGAACAACGGATCGGACGAGGCCCTGACGGCCGCCCAGATGATGTACCTGGTCACGGACGTCCTCGGCGGCGGCGGGCTCAAGGCCTAGCCGCCCTGCTCCTCCCGCACCGACCACCCCTCGGCGGCACACGCCGTCACCCCTGCCCGCGGGGCGGGCCGCCCCCTCCCCGGCCCGCCCCGCGACCCGACGTCTCCTGGAGCTATGACACCGATGGCCACCAACAACTGGGAAGACGCGCTGACGGTGTTCGCGAGCACCGACCAGACCTCCCTCCCGCAGCGGAACAGCGTCACCGGTGACGACAAGGTCCAGTGGATCGCCAACCACAAGTGCGAGACCCTGCCGTACTTCAAGCAGACCGGCGGCAACGAGGGCTACGACTGCTGGTGGTCGTTCAACGCCGTCGACGCCGGCCGCCCGTACAGCTACGTGATCGGCTGCAACCTCAACTGGCCGCAGTTCCAGGGCGAGACGACCGATCTCGGCAAGTGGATCCGGGCGGGCTACAACGTGCTCATGCCGCTCGCGCACATGCCGAGCCAGAACGACACGGTGAGCGTCTGGAGCTTCGACGCCGCCGCCGACATGCTGAACGGCGCCGAGCAACTGCTGCGGACCTGGGCTCCGACGATCCGACAGTGGGCAGGTGACATCGCGGCGCCGGGCACCGACTGGCAGGGCACGGCCGCAGGCACGTTCAAGACGCTGCTGACGATGTTCGGCGGCGAGGTGGAGGACCTCGCCAAGACGCTGCACGACCGCCACGCCCCCGCGGACCTCAAGGCGAGCCGGGAGGCCCTCAACAAGTCCGTCGTGACCATGTGGAACGCCCAGGAGGCCTACCGCAACAGCCGCAACGCCTGGCCGGTCAACCCGCTCTTCGACGCGCTGATGGAGGGCATGTCGACCGCGAAGGTGACCGTCACCGCGGGGAAGGTGTCGGCCTACCGCGGCGGGACGACGCACGGAGCCCCGCAGTTCCAGGTCACGACGGCCTGGGGCGACCCGGCCGGCGACGACTTCTGGAAGCAGGCCGAGAAGCGGGCCAAGGAGGTCTGGCTCAAGAACGTCGCCGACATCCTCGACAAGGGCGCCAAGGACGCGCTGACGGCTCTCGACACGTCGTACGTCTCCACGATCAAGTCGCTCAACGACCCGGTGCGGCCGGTGTCGGTGAAGACGCCGTACTCGCCGCCGAAGGATGACCCCCTGGGGGGCAACGACCCGCTCTCCGACCTCAGCAAGAACCTCAGCGACATGAACAACAACATGAACAACTCGCTGAACGACCTGAGCAAGGGGATGAACGACAACTTCAAGGGGATGGGCGACAACTTCAACAACCTCGCTGGCGGCCTCGACAAGAACCTCAAGGACCTCGGCGGCGGTCCGTCCGGCTTGGACACCGGGCCCACCAGCCTCGGCCCCGGCGGCCACGGCCTGCCCGGGCTCGACGGAGGCGGGAGCGGCCTGCCCGGCCTGGACGGCGGCGGCTCGGGCGTCCCGCTGCTCGACCAGAACGGCAAGCAGCTCTACGACGCCAACGGCAACCCGATCACCGTGCCGCCGGGCAGCCACATCGACCCGACCACCCACCAGGTGATCGGCCCCGACGGACGGCCCGTCCTCGGCCCCGACGGCAAGCCGATCACCGCACCCGACGGGGCGAGCGTCGGCACCGGCCCGGGCGATCACATGAAGGTCCCGCCGGGCTCGACCATCGACGCCCAGGGACGGGTGTTCGGCCCCGACGGCAAGCCCGTCCTGGACGGCAACGGCAACCAGGTCGTCGTCGCCCCCGGCTCCCGGATCGACTCCGACGGCACCCTGCTCGGCCCGGACGGCAGGCCGGTCTCCGAGGTCTCCCAACTGCTGGCCGACCAGCGGCACGCCTTCGACTCCGGCTTCGGCGCGGGCGGTGGCGACGGGCTGCTCCCCGGTAGCGACTTCAGCCCCGGCACCTATCACCCCCTGGGCCTGTCGCTCGGCGACTCGGGCGGCGGCGTGGACGGCGTCGGCGGAGACTTCCGCGGCACCGGCCTGCTGGCCGGGGGTCGCAGCGGCATGAGCGCGAAGGCGCTGGCCGGCGGCGGCGACCCGAACACCCTCCAGGCCCGGACGGTGGCGGAGGCGGCCGCCGAGGCCGAGAAGGCGGCTGCCGCCAAGGCGGCGGCTGAGGCCGAACGGGCGGCCCTGACCGGCAAGGGCATGTCCACCACCGGCGGCATGCCGCCGATGATGCCGCCCGGCGCGGGCGCCGGTGCCGGAGCGCCCAACCAGAAGGACAAGGACCGCCAGCGCACGACGTGGCTGGCGGAGGACGAAGAGGTGTGGGGCACCGAGAGCACCGCCGTCAGCGGCGTCATCGGCCGCTGACCGCACACCGCCGACTGGCCGTCTACACATGCGAACGTGAAAGGACTCACCATGCCCGCCACCGCCGACCCCTTCGGCCCCGACGGCCTGTTCGGCTCGATGAGCGCGGAGCTCGAAGAGGCCATGGAGGCCCTCCGGGTCCAGACGGCGAAGGCCGAGGCCGTCCAGGCCGACCTCGCCAAGTCCTCCGCGACGGTCACCTCCAAGGACCGCATGGTGACCGCCAAGGTCGGCCCGCAGGGCCAGGTCCTCGCGCTGACCTTCCACAACACCGGTTACCAGGAGATGGCCCCCGCCCAGCTCGGCGGCCTGCTCACGGACCTGCTCAACGAGGCCCGCGCGAAGATGGGCGACCAGGTGATCCAGGCGATCAAGGGCTTCGACGGCGTCGGCGACATGCTGCGGATGTCGATGACCGGCGGCAGCGATCTGGACCAGCTGCTGGAACCGCTGCGGGCGATGCGGCCCGGGTACGGCGCGGACGCGGAGGCGGAGCTCCGCCGGGCCGGGCGGCAGGAGGAGTTCCGTGAGTAGCTCCAGTGACAACGTCTTCGCCAAGACCCAGGACCTGAAGCGGCGGTTCGCGGAGTTCGGTGAGCTGAAGACCCTGATCGACAAGATCGCGGACGAGGTCAAGCACATCAACGACGCCAACAAGAAGGTCGGCGGCGAGGACGAGATCGGCAAGCAGTACCACGAGCAGGTGGACAAGGCCACTAAGGACCTTGACGAGCTGATCCACAAGATCAGCGAGATCGTCGCGAAGGCCGGCGACAGCGGCATCAACCTGGTCGCGGAACTCGACTACGCGGAGGACACCGCGAACGACATCATCAAGAGCCTGTAGGAGAACCACCCTTGTCGTACTCGTCGATCGATCCCGGCCCGAGGCTCGCCAGTTTCTTCGGCGTGGTCGCGGGCTCGCCCTGGCCGCAGGCGAACGAGGGCGGCCTGCGGGAGATCCGTGACGCGTATGAGCAGTTGGCGAAGGACCTGCCCGATCTGCGCCGGCTGATCGCGACGGTGGCGATCAAGGCCCGGCAGGAGTTCGAGGGGGAGGCCGCCCAGCAGTTCAGCGTGGCGATGAACCAGTTCATCGGCGTCGGCGGCGGCGACGACTACGTCTCGACGGCGGCCGACACCGCCAAGGCGCTCGCGGACTGCGCGGGCGACGTCGCCAACTCGGTCGAGTACACCAAGTGGATGGCGATCGCCCAGCTGGTCGACCTGCTGTTCGAGATCGCACTGGCGACGTTCTGGGCGCCCTTCACCTTCGGCGCGGACTTCGCCGGGCTGTCGATCAAGTACTTCTTCACACGCGAAGCGCTGTGGCTGCTGCTCAAGTACCTGATCAAGACGATCCTGATGCACACCTTCACGGGCCTCGTGAAGGGCATCCTGATGGACTCGATCATCCAGGGCATCCAGATGTCCCACGGCGACCGGCACACCTACGACATGGAGGCGTTCAAGCAGAGCGTCCTGAACGGCGTCATCGGCGGTCTCATCTCCGGCCCGGTCAGCGTGTTCGGGATGGGCCTCGGCAAGCTGATCGGCAGCCTGGTCGGCAAGAGCGGGGGATCGGTCCTGGCCAAGGAGCTCGAATCCGTCCTCAAGAACGGCGACAAGGAGGCGCTCAAGCACCTCCTGGACACGGCGACCAAGCACGCGGGCAGCACGGCGCTCGCCGATCTGGAGAAGGCCGGCGCCAAGTCGATCGGCAAGGGCATCGGCGAGGGGCTGGGCGAGGGTGCGGGCAAGGGCGTCGGTAAGGGGATCGGTAAGGGCGTCGGCGAGAGCGCGGGCGAGGGGCTCGGCAAGGGCGTCGGCAAGAACGTCGGCAAGGGCGTCGGCGAGGGTGCGTCCGGGACGGCCGGCAAGGTGCTGAGCGACGCGGAGGCGAAGGCCTTCGCGAAGTCGATCGGCAAGGAGATGAAGCACCTCGAACCCTTCCTCAAGGAGGGGTTCGGCAAGGGGGGCGCCGGCTCGATCGCCGAGAAGTTCAGCGAGAACTTCGCGGGCAGTTTCGAGAAGCACCTCGGCGGCGTGCTGGGCAAGGACGCAGCCAATAACCTGGGCAAGGAGTACGCCGAGGCGTTCGTCGCCGGGTGGACCAAGCACGGCGCCGCGAACGATTCGCTGAGCGTCGTGCTGCGGAGCATCCTGGACCACGGCGGGTCGGACCTCGGGGAGCACGGGATCTCCGCGCTGGCCGATCACTTGCCCAACCTGGCCGCCCACATGGGCGAGGGGAACAGGCTCTACAGGCTGGGCGCCATGCTCGGAGAGCAGTTGGTGGAGGGGGCGCAGGGCAACCTCTCCGAGGGCCTCTACAACCTGATCTTCGACGACAAGCACCAGTTCACGACCAGCGCGAACACCTTCGGGGCGGGCGTGGCGATGGGCCTGCTCGGCAAGGGCGTACACCACGTCCTGCACCTGACCGGGGTCGGGCACAAGTGGGCGGCCTACATCGAGCACATCCAGGTCAAGGCGCTGGAGGAGGGCAAGGGCGCCTACTTCCCTGCCTACCACCCGCTGACCCTCCTCTCGCTGGCGAGCAATCTCGCCGGGCACGCCGCGCCCTTCCCGGTGCCCCGGCTCGGGCCGAGCAAGGAGGTCGTGAACGCGGGTCATGTCCTCGCCTACTCCCGGGGGTTGGGCGGGGCACCGGACGTCGAGTACGCGGCACTGTTCGCCAAGGCCTTCGGGCAGGCGGACCTGGAGACGCTGTTCGCCGACCCGGCGCCGAAGCTCGTGCCGACCACGTCGGGCGGCGGCTCCACCACGTCCAAGAGCAAGCAGGACCTGCCCGGCACCGGCGGCGGGAAGGTCGACCGTCCGGCCCCCGTCCGGACCGAGGGCGGTACGGCCAAGGACTTCTCCGAGCGGCCCAAGCCCGCTCGTACGGACAGCAGTTGGAGCGGCACGACCCTCGTCGACGACCCGGCGCGCCCGGGCAGGACGGTCGGCGGTGCCGAGGAGACGAAGCACGCCACCGCCACCAGTACGCCCGAGGCGACACCCGAGCGTCCGAGGCCGCCCCGCACGACCGGCGGCGGCCCGGAGCACAGCACCACCGACGTGCCGCAGCCGCCGTCGCGCCGTCGCGGTCGGGACGAGTACGAGGGCGACGGCGGGGACAACGGCAGGGGCGACCACGGGGGCGCCGATCTGCCGCCGCTGCCGGAGCCGCCGGCCAAGCGCCCCAGGCCGGAGGAGACCCCGGTCCCGCGCCCGCTGGACTCGTTCCTGCACGAGTTCTCCGACGGTGGCCACACCGCTCCCGGTCCGGCGGCGCGGCACGCCCTGGAGCAGGCGGTGGCCGGACCGGACGGCCCGAAGAAGTTCGCCCACCCGCAGGAGTTCGTCGAGCTGATCAACCCCCACGGCGGCGGCAGCCTGCTCAAGGACGTCAACTGCGTGGCGGCTGCGATGGCCTTCCACTCCACCTTCCGCGGCGACCCGCAGGTCGCGCCCGGACTGTCGGAGCCCCACCCCGGTGCGGCTGGCGACGCCCAGCACTGGACCGGGCACTCCGCGGAGTACGTGGGCCTCGGCGACGCCGGGCTCGACGAGGTGGCCCTGCGGGTCGCCGCGGGCGGGCCCGGTTCGGCGGCGATCGTCCTCGCGTGGACCGAGGACGGCCGGGGCCACGCCTGGAACCTGGTCAACGTCCCCGGCGACGGCCTGGTCTGGGTCGACGCCCAGCAGGGCTTGCACTCCCCGGGCGACCGGCCGCTGCCGAAGGGCGTCACCCGCGTCTGGGCGATCGCGCACGACGCCGACAACTGGCCGCTGCGCGGCGACGGACCGTTCAACGCGGCGGCCGACCACCCCGCCGAGCGGTCGGCCCGTCCGACTCCGGCGGACGCCTTCACCGGCACGGACGGTCCTGCGCACCCGGTCGCCGAGTCTTCGCATGCCGAGCCGCCGCCCGCCCAATCCGCCCGCCCGGAGCCGGCGTTCGCGCCGCCCGGCGAGCGCGTCCCGGTCGCCGGCGACGGCCTCTGCCTGCTCAACTCGGTCGCCGTCAGCAGCCCCGGGATCCGGATGACGCCCGACGCGATGAAGCGGGCAGTCTCCGACCACCTGACGAAGCAGGGCCCCGCGAACCTGCCGGCCGAGGTCATCCACAACTACCGCAAAGCCGCCACCCGCAGCCTCTCCGACACCCTCCTCGGCCGCAGCCGCGACCAACTCCTCAACGACCTACTGGACTTGGGCGTCGCCGGCGTCGACACCCACGAGGTCGTGCCCACCTCCCTCCTGCGTGACCGCTACGTCACGGCGCTCACCC
Source organism: Kitasatospora sp. NPDC001159 (assembly GCF_053598235.1). NCBI lineage: Bacteria > Bacillati > Actinomycetota > Actinomycetes > Kitasatosporales > Streptomycetaceae > Kitasatospora > Kitasatospora sp. NPDC001159. The sequence continues at coordinate 35,156 of NZ_JBSFJV010000064.1, read as the reverse complement.
GGGAACTGGCCGGGCCCGGCGGTGACACCGCCGCCGCGAGGGCGCAGGCCGAGCGCAGCGTCCAGTGGAAGTTCAAGGGCCCGGAGGACCAGGCGAAGGCCGAGTCCTACCTGCGCGGGCTGGGCAAGGAGCCCGCCGCCGACCCGCATGCCCTGCGCGAGCAGTACATCGACGAGCGCGTGGCGCACGGCGAGCAGCGCGCGGCGGTCCAGGACGAGATCGGCTGGAACCTCGCAGAGGGCGCCGTCAGCCCGCAGAAGCAGTTCGAGTACCTGGCCGACAAGCCCGAGGCGATCGGGCTGCACGACCTCTCCGCCGCCGGCCTCGCCGACCTCCAGGTCTGGCACCGCACCCGCTCCGACCTCCCGCTCTCGCCGCAGGAGTTCGCCGGCCTGCACCACGCGGTGGAGAACTGGGAGAGCTCGTGGTGGAAGGGGTTCGGCGACACCTTCCCGCCGCTGGCGGCCGACGCCCTCGGCCTGCGGCTGTGCATTCTCGGCCCGGACGGGCACGGCGGCTCGACCGAGTACGCGCGCTTCGGGCCGACCGACGGCCATCAGGTGACCGTCTACTACAACGGCACCAACCACTACGACGGCAGCCGTCCGCCCGCACCCACACCGGCGGTGAGCGGTCCCGCGTCGAAGCGCCCGGCCGAGCACGACGGCCCGGTGCTCCCGCCCGTCCCGCACAGCGTGCCCACCGTCAGCGGCGCCGACCGGCCGGGGTCGACGGGGGAGTCGTCGAAGCCGGCGCCCGAGGCCAAGCCCGCGCCGAAGCCGGACGCGGACGGGCCGTCCAAACTCACCGTGCCGTCGGCCTCCGCGACCGGGCCGAAGCACGAGCACGAGCCCGAAGGCAAGTCCGAGGCGGAGCACCACCCGAAGACCGAGGCACAGCCCAAGCCCGACCGCGCAGCGAAGGAAACCCCCGCCGGGAAGGAGACCCAGGCCCCCACGCCCCCCGAGGCCGGCCCGCACCGGCCGGAGGTCCCCAGTATCATCATCACCGAGGCGGAGCACGACCCCCTCCGCCACCCCGAGCCGCCCGCCTCCCCGCCGGCCTCGGTGCTCTCCATGTCCGTCTTCTCGACGGAGTCCGGCGGCAGCCACGACCACCCCTACGACGACCCCGCGTTCACGCCGAAGAAGCCGCTCGGCCCGGATGAGCTGCGCCTGCCCCCGGCCCGGGTCGCCAACCACCGCCGGCTCTCCGCCTCGGACCTCGTCGTCGGCCTGCACCACGGCGACACCGCCGTCCACGAGCAGATCGTCAAGCTCTTCGAGTCCACCTTCAAGAACGACCTGCCCGCCGCTCGCACGGTCGCGAAGGACTTCTTCGCCCCGGCCGCGCTGCGCCCCCAGCTGACCGCCCTCTCTCGCGGCGACGTGTGGGAGGTCCGGTTCGAAGCCAACGGCTGGTCCGGCAAGATCTCCGTCCGTGTCGACGTCGACGAGCTGGTCCACCAGGACACCGCCCCGAACGTCGAGTTCGAGAACGGCTCGGACCGCTACGCCTCCGTCGGCCTCCAGGAGGACGCCCTCAACCGGCTCAACGCCGCCCTCCAGGCCAAGGCCAAGGTTGGCAAGACGGACTTCACGGAGACCCTCGGCTACCAGCACGACTCGCTGACCGGCAGCACCTCCGTCGAGGTCGGCCGCTCCATCTCACGCGGCAAGACCGTCGAGCCTGGCGCGCTGTTCTCCGGGAAGCTGCACCTCGCCCTCGACTTCTCCGAACTGACCCACAACGGCGAACCGGTGGCGACCACGCCCGGAGAGCGGGTGCAGCGGCTCGACATCGGCGCCACCATCGGCATCCCCGTCCGCGACACCCTCGACGTGCACGGCAATCCCGTCCCGCCGGCCAAGGACAAGCTGTTCGCCCCGCCGCAGCGCATCGTTGACGGCCACCGGCTCGGCGGCTCCGACATCGTGCTCGACGTCTCCACCCACCGCCACGGCCGCCCGGACGCCGACCACCCGATGCAGGAGATCCTTGACGGCGTCGAGCACACCGCCGAGGAGGCGCTCGGCGACCTGTGGCCCGCGCTGCGCGAGAAGATGACCGCGGAGCTCGACACGACCCGGCTCCAGCAGGACCTCAAGAGCATGATGTCCGGCGAGCCCACCCGGATCGAGGTGACCGACAAGACCGGCTTCGTGACCGGATCCGTGGAGATCACCGCCTCCGTCAAGGCCATGTGGCAGCACGGGAACACCCCGCAGACCGAGTTCAACGTCGGCACCGGCGTCCAGCGCGTCCGCACCGAGCAGGAGAGCCGCAGCAACGGCCTCCAGCTGCCGCTGCCCGGCGTGGTCTCCGGGGCCGGGGTCGGGACGTCGATCGGCTCCGGTGGCGGTGGCCTCCAGCTCATCAAGGACAAGGTGCGGATCTCCGGCAGCAGCCAGGAGGTCCTGCTCACCACCAAGACCAAGGGCCCCGGCGTCGTCTACGACGGCCGCGTCGAGCTCACCCTGAAGTTCGAGAAGGACTCCCCGCTCGGGAAGTCCGGCGACACCGCGAGGACCACCGTCGACTTCCGGACCCTGGTCGAGCAGGCCGAGGCCCACGGCGTCAAGGACACCGGCGCCGGCGACCCGACCCTCTTCGTCGCCACCGAGGAGCCGCAGCCCCACCGGCCGAAGACGTTCTCCGCCGGCACCGCCGTGCCCAGCCCGCCCGACAGCGTCTGGCGGCGCCCCGACGGCACCGGCGGCGGTTTCGGCGACACCACCACCGTCCGCGACCTGCCCACCGTGGCCCCGCTCCACCACGAGGTCGAGCGGCTCGGCCAGGAGGTCCTCGGTGCCGCCTGGAAGGACGTGAAGCACGACGTACACCAGCTGTTCAGCCACCCGATGGTCGCCTCCCACCTGACCTCGATGACCCGCGGCACGCGGATGGAACTGCCCGAGCAGACCGCCGCCGCCCTGTTCAAGTACGGCGTCAAGGTGTCCGCCACCGCCCACGTCACCGAACTGGACTACAAGCGGCCCAACGCCAAGGCCGAGCTCAACCCGGTCGACGAGACCAGCGCCTTCAAGTCCGGCCGCAAGCTGCTCTCCGACACCAAGTCCGTCCAGGGCTCGGGCGGCGGCACCGCCGCGCTGACCGGCAAGAACACGATGGACGCCTCGGGGGGCTACTCCCGCCAGGTCCGCGACCGCGACGGCTGGCGCGACGGCAGCGCGCAGAAGGCCTACGCGAACGGCAAGTACGCGCGCCCGCAGGAGATCTACGACGCCGGGCTCGGCGTCGAGGTCAAGCTGACCGTCGACGGCAAGGACCACACGGTCACCGTCCCGATCCGGGCCGAGGTCAGCCTCGACGCCAAGGAGACCGGCCGTTACACCGTCGGCGAGGACGGGCACGCGCACTTCACCGGCCCCGGTGCCGGCACCCCCGTCACCCACCAGCCGCCCGCCGAGCAGCACGACCCGCCGCGCCGGATCACCGAGCGCGGCGCGCTGAGCGCCTCCGACGTCGTGCACAGCCTGGGCGACGGCGGTGGCGCCGTCCTGGGCGGCATCGAACACGCGCTGGGGCGGGAGTTCGGCTCCGTGCCGGACGACGTCATGACGAAGGTCAGGAACCGGTTCGACGAGTTCGCCCTCAAGCCGCAACTGTCCAAGCTCACCCGTGGCGGCAAGCTCACCGAGCACGTCTCGATCCACGGCTGGGACACCACCATCACCGTCACGGTCGGCCTCGGCCGGGACTTCCGGCACACCGACACCGTCGACAAGTTCGAGTTCGAGAAGGGCACCCGGACCCAGGTCACGACCGGTAGCAGCAAGGACCGGCGCATCCGCGACGCCCTCTCCGGGATCTTCCGCTTCAAGCTGCCCTACGCCGACCTCGGCCTCAACCTCGCCCGCCGCAACGACTTCGCGCACGGCTCGGCCGTCGACACCACCGGCGCCACCGTCAGCAAGGGCAAGACCGTCGAACCGGCCGGACTCTTCACCGGCACCGCCGAGTTCACCATCCACATCGAGTCGAGGAAGCTCGGCCAGGAGGTCACCGCACCCGACCACACCGTCCCGGTCCACACCACCGTCGCCGTGCCGCTGCGCGACGCGCCGCCGCACGGCGCCACCGAGGCCGCGCCGCTGAAGAAGCCGCTCGACCCGCCCGCCCGCATCGAGCGGACCCACCGGCTCGGCTCGTCGGACGTCGTCACCGACGTCTACCCGCTGCGCCCGCGCGGCGGCGGGCCGGGTGGTTCGGAGCACGGATCGGTCGGCGACTCCGCTGTGGCCGGCATCGGCAGGCGCGGGGCCAAGGCGCTCGGGTCGGACTGGCCCGGGATGAAGGCGAAGATCCTCGACGAACTCGACGTCACCAGGCTCCAGCCGCAGCTGAAGTCGATGATGGCCGGCCACGAGATCGTGGTGAAGCACGGCCGCAGCACGGTCCGGATCACCGCCGCCGTCTCCCGGCTGGAACACACCGGCGAGACCGCGCAGACCGAGTTCAACACCGGCACCCAGGTGCAGAAGACGGTGGCCAGTTCCGACGGCGTCACCAGCTACGGATCCGGGCACGGCAACACCGTCACCGTCTCCCTCCAGGGCACCAGCAACCCGCTGCCCGTCGGCCCGGCCGTCACGGCGGGCGGCTCGGTCACCCACTCCTGGGGGCGCGACCAGCTCGACGTGCAAGCGCAGCGCAGCACCGCCGGCGTCGCCACCAAGGCCAAGCTCCCCGGCAGCGAGTACACCGGCGAGGCGACCCTGTACTTCCGCATGGAACGCCGCCCGCTGCTACCCCTCGGCGACCCGAACCGGCTGGTGCCGCCAGGCGGCGACCACCTGCCCGGAACGGCCTTCGAGCACGTCAAGTCGGCTGCCGGGCAGGCCTGGCGGGACCTGCGCAAGCTCGGCACGACCGTCCACACCATCGACACCGCGAAGATCGGGTTCGAGACGTCGATCGAGGCTGGGGAGGGGCGCGCCTCGAAGGGCCCGAAGCCCACCCCGTTCGAGGAGCCCGAGCACCGCACGGCACCGGCACCGCAGCCCGCGCCGGTCGAACCGCCGGTCGAGAAGGTCGTCAAGGCGCCGCCCGCCCGGGTATGGGACGAGGGCCTGCGCGACATCGACGTCATGCGCTGGCTCGGCGACGCCGGCGGTGTGCAGGACATCCTGCGGCTGCGCGGCCGGGAATTCTTCGGCACCCGCACCTGGGACCGGATGGAGAGCCTCGCCCGCAACACTACCGACCATGCCCAGCTCTCCAGCCACTTCGGCTCGGCCACGCGCGGCGAGGAACTCGGCACGCCCTCTCCCGGGCGCCGGCCGCTGGTGTCGGACGGCGGCGTGAAGGTCAACCTGAAGGTCCTGCAGCTGGAGTACGACCGCACCGACGGCAAGGTCGAGCTCAGCCCGTCCAACGCGACCTCGACCAGCTCGACCAAGACCAAGCTCGACTGGTCGCTCTGGGGCGGTCAGGTGCAGGGCGGCGTCAAGACGGACCTCGGCGGGGCCGAGGGGACGTTCCAGGCCGTCGTCGGTGGCTCGCACCGGGACCGGGAGGGGTTGTCGCTCGGGAACTCGGGCCAGGTCGTCTCGCACGCGAAGTTCAACACACCGATGGCGCGGTACGACGGCTTCGCGGAGGTGGAGGTCGTCTTCTTCAAGGGCGACAAGGAGGTGGTCGAGAAGGGCGTCATCCCGATCACGGTTGACATCCCCGAGCGGGAGACCACCGACGCCAAGGTGATGAGCGACCACTACCTGGCGTTCAGCGCGGAGAACCCGGACGGCTGGGCCCTGCCGAAGCACCCGCCGGCGAAGCCGGAGGGGGAGGCGGCGCCCGGGGCGGGGCCGGCAGCGACGGCGGAGCCGAAGCAGGAGTCGAAGCCTGGGGCCGAGCCGAAGCCCCAGTCGGCGCCCAAGCCCGAACCGACGTCGGAGGCTACCCCGAAGCCCGAGTCCGAGCTGCGTCCCAAGGTCCCCTCCGTGGAGGAGGACGTCTTCCGGTCCCTCGTGAACGACCCCCCGCCGATCGGGCTCGACCCGGGGCACTCCCCGTTGCCGGAGGGCGCCCCGAAGGCGGGGACGGTGAAGACCGGCCGGCCCACCCTCGTCGAAGGCGGCCCGGTGCACGAGCCGCTTTCCGCGACGATCGAGACCACGGTGGAACCGGAGCACCACGAGCCGAAGCTCGACGAGTCGAAGCACCACGAGCCCGCACACGTCCCGCCGGTCGAAGGCCCGGCCCCCGAGCTCCCCGAGCCGCACCCCGCCCCGGAACGGACGGGCGGCGGCCCGAAACTGTCGGACGTGCTGCCCGAGTCCTCCTGGTGGCGGCTGTTCATCGACGCCAACGTGCACCAGGAAGCGCTCTCCCTCTCGCCGACCGACGCCGCGAACCACCTGGACCGCACCAAGTACCCCGGCTTCCGGCAGAGCATGACCGAGCTGTTCCACGAGGTGCTGGATGGCAAGCCCGGCGGCCGCGACTGGTCGGTGGTCGACGTCCACGCCTACGAGCAGATCCACGACCTCGCCACCCGCCACCTCGTCGAGGGCTCCGGCTCGAACGTCGCGACGGTCTGGTCGGGCAGCAAGGACGGCCTGCTCACCACGATGCGGGGCACCGGCCGGACCACCATGGCAGCCGACCTGCACGAAGACGTGATCAACGGCCGCCCGCTGGTCGTGGACTTCACCCTCAAGTCCGGCTCCCTGCGTGACGTTAAGCCGCCGCTGGTGGCGTTCCAGCGCGGGTCCAACGGCGAGGGCATGATCTCGATCAACTACGCGCACGAAGAGGCGCCCGGCCACGTCCAGGCGGTGCTGGACCGCTACTACCACGAGATCGCGGGCGCGCCCGACGACCGCGCGAAGCTGGTCGCGATCGCCAAGGTGACCCGGGCGCTGCAGATGATGCAGCCCTTCACCGACGCCAACAGCCGGGTGAACGTCAGCGTGCTGATGCAGAAGTTCCTGCTGGAGCAGGGGTTCAGGCCGGCCGTCCTGACCAACTCCTTCGAGCTGTTCCTCGGCGGCTACACGACGCACGAGATCGCCGACCACCTGGTCGAGGGCATGGCGAGGTTCGACAAGTACGCCGGCGGCTCGATCGGGGACCAGTTCAACACCGAAGCCGGGCCGAGCGATCACGCCCTGATCAGCTCCATCGGCGACGCCGTCGGCCTGCCCGCCGGCACCGCGCCCGGGGACGCGGCCGTCCAGCACCACCGGGTGCTCGACCTCGTCCGGCTCGGGCGTTCGCTGTACGGCGACGGGGTGCCCTCCCTCGACCCGTCCGGCGTGCAGCAGCTCCGGACGGTCCGCCAGCTGTCTGACCTCGCGCACGCGAAGTTCCCCAGCGTGCCCACCTCGACGGCGGTCGCGAGCTATGCGCACCACCTGCACGGGACCCCTGGTGAGGGGATGACGACCGAGCACCTGAAGTCCGTCTCCGATGCGGTGGGGGCCACGCTCGCCGAGGGGCACCCGCTCACCGAGGACAACATCCGCGCCCGGATGCGGCCGGTCACCACGGCCTCGCTCAGCGCGGACGACCTGCGGAAGATGCGGGGCTTCGTCGAGGAGGAGTCAGCCTGGGTGCCCGTGTCCAGCGGGGCCGGTGCGAAGGTGCCGTGGGACGCGGTGAAGTACCAGGCTCCGGAGGACGGCAAGACCCCGGCGCGCTTCGACGTCCATGAGCTGTCCGGTGGTGCGCCGCTGACGGCGGACGGTCTGGCGGAGAAGTTGATGCCGAAGCTGTCGTCGTTGGACATGGGTTCGTTCCGGCTGGTGCTGCGGGCGGAGGACGGCGCGCTGGGTGCCGATCCGATCGCGGTGGTCCGGCAGACGGCGGACATGTTCATGGCGCCGGTCGATCTGCTGGTGGCCGACCACGAGGGCGTGGTGCGGCTGGTGAGCTTCGACGACTTCGGGCGCCACGGCGCGCCGGAGGTCCTGGAGTTGGACCACTCGGCGGCCGTCGAGCACCCGGCCGAGCACCCGACGGTGGACACGCCGACGCATCTGCAGCCCGAGCACAAGCCTGATCCGGAGCACCAGCCCGATCCGGAGCACAAGCCGGAGCCGGAGCACAACTCGGAGCTGCAGCCCGAGCACCGCCCCGAGGACCGCGTGCACGAGATGACCGAGGCGCTCGTCAACGCCCACCAGGGATTCGACGTACGGTGGTTGGCGGATCCGGACAGCCCGGCCGCGCAGTTGCACGAGACCGGCAGCGCCGTCTCCCGGTTCCCCAAGGACCCGCGCTTCTTCGCAGTCGCGTTCCACTCGGAGCACGCCGACGGCGCCCCGACCTGGCACGGCGAGCGGGTCGGCCCGGAGGAGCTCGCGGACGTCCTGGTGGAGCTCCGCAAGCGCGGGATCTGGGAGGCGGGCAAGCCGCTCCAGTTCCCCGCCTGCGAGTTCGGCACCGGCAAGGCCTCGTCGTACGCGAGCGAGGTGCTGCGCGCGCTGCGCGGCAGGGTGGACGGCCCGCTGGAGGCGTACGTCCCCGAGGGCAAGCTGTGGTTCGTGCCGAAGCCCACCGGCCCGTTCACCGTGGAGTCGGAGGGCCCGGGCCACCTGGTGGTGGCCAAGGCGGTCGGCTTCGACGCCAACGGCCTGCCCGTCGTGGTGCCGGGCGGCAAGTGGCTCAAGGTCGAGGTGCCGGAGGCCTTCGCTGAGCACCCGCAGCTCGCAGATCACCCGGGCGAGGTGCACGTCACGGAGCTGGGTGCGCACCTCCCGGTGGGCGAGGACCTGCCGCCGCACCATCAGGGCGTTCTGGACGGCTTCGCCGAGGCGTCGGACCCGTCCGTCCTGCACGAGATCCCCGGCGCGACCGCGTTCGGTCCCAAGCCCCTGATCTACAGCACGTCGGAGTACGCCGCTGCGACGGTCTCGTTGGAGAAGAAACTCGGGGAGTACTGCTTCAACCTGCCCGAGGCGAAGACGGCCGCGGCCACCGCGTTGGGCACGCTGCGGGACATGATCAGGAAGGCCTACCCGGAAGCGTCGCCCGCCGAGCACCTCTCGGCCCTGCTCAAGGACGACCCGACCTCCGCGGGGCAGGTCGGGACCGCCCTCACCGAGGTGCAGTTCGACCAGCTCCTCGCGAGCGGCAACCTGCGCGAGGTGATGACGGCCTTCTTCAACGGGGTCTTCTTCAAGGACTCCCCGCTGAACCTCAAGACCCTGCTCAACACGATCGTCGAGCACAAGCAGTGGGACCGCGCGAAGGAGCTCGGCCTGAACGTCGAGGCGCTCAAGCAGCAGCGGGAGTTCCTGGACGGCGCGCTGCGCAAGTCGCTCCACGAGGGCCTCGGCCTGGCCAAGCCGAAGTTCGCCACGATGTTCGAGAAGGACGTCTTCGCCACGGGGAACGTCCTGGCCCAGTCGAAGTCCTGGTTCTCCGACGGCGTCGACTACGTGAGCAGCATCCGCTCCCGGATGCCGCGCCCCGAGAACGAGGTACCCACTCCGTCGGCCCGGGAGCTCGAAGGCCTCGGGCTCCAGCTGAGCCGACGGGAGATGGAGTTCCTCAAGGTCGACCCGATGGCCTGGGAGCTGGTCGGGATCCGGCCCGAGGAGGTCCCGACCGAGTCCTTGCACCGTCTGCCGAGCGGTGAGTACGACCTCGGTCCCATCCGTACGGAGGCAGGGGTGCTCGGCGTGTACGTCGAGTCCGACCCGGAGACCGGCGAGAGCCGGGTGATCAAGCTCGTCGAGTACGAGGGCAACCCGCTCCGGCCGGGGGAGATCGGGCCGGACGAGCCGCTCAGCTGGCGCACCGGGGAGGCGGTCCACCAGCTCGACCACGGCACCTCGTGGTACAAGTCGGTCAACGGCGACCAGGGCATGCGGGTGGTCGCCGGCATCTCGGCGACCGCGGCCAAGATGATGACGGCGTTCAAGCTGCTCAACATCGACGAGTCGCACGCCGACAACATGGTCAAGGCGCTCTTCGGCTGGATGCTGCCGGTCAGCGACCACTCGGTGTACGAGATTCTCAAGGGCGTCGAGGCCACCGGCGCGACCATGCCGCTGAACCCGAAGGCCCTGAAGTCCGCCGAGGGGATGTACCGCAACCTCCCGGGGATCGAGTTCAAGGAGGTGCGCCGTCTCCTCGGTGACCAGGAGGGCATGCTGCCGCACGAGCAGGTCTACGCGGCGAAGGCGAGGGCGACGCTGCCCGGCGGGGGCTTCGGGGAACCCGGTGAGTTCAACGTGAACACGCTGGACGGCCGACGGCGGATCTTCGAGCTGCTGGCCGACCGGCAGGATCCCTCGGGCTACGACACCGATGACGTCGAGCGCGTCAAGAGGTGGCTCGCGACCAACGGGAAGACGCCGCAGGAGGTGCTGGATGCGCTCACTCCGGCCCACTTCTACGCCCTGGCGGCCTACACGGGTCCGGCGTTCCCGCTGATCAACGTGATGATGAGGCCCGGCGGCTCGATCGACCGGGTCCTGCTGATCCAGATCGAGCACGTGCTGAGGGGGACCGAGTTCCCCCAGGTCCTCGCGAGCCACCCGGCGATCAGCGACCTCGTCGGGCGGCGGTCATTCGCCTCGAAGGCGGATGAGGCGGCGCACTACAAGCAGATGATGACGCTCGTCAAGAAGGAGGTCCTGCCGGGCCTCAAGGCGGAGATGCGCGAGCACACCCGGATGCTGAAGGAGGCCCTGGACCTGCTGCCCGGGGCCGACGGCCGCGTCTACCGGGGTACCGCGTCCATCTCGTTCAAGAAGTTCACTGGCTTTTCCCCGGTCTACGGCGGTTCGGAGATCGTGAATAAGGACTTCTCCAGCGCCAGCCGCAGGTACACCATCGCGGAGAAGTTCATGAACGGCCGGAAGACCTTCCCGGGCCTCCAGAAGACGATGGTCACCATGAACCTCAAGGGTGATGGCGCGGGCAAGGACATCTCGGCTTTCTCGGTCCAGATCCAGGAGGACGAGGTCCTGGGCGTCCCGGGCGCCAAGCACACGATCATCCAGCGTCGGCTCGGCAGTAAGGGCGAGCTGCACATCGATGCGCTGGAGGCCTCGTCGTCGAAGGTGTTCGCCTCACCGACCCAGCCCGGCACGCCGAGGTCGGCGGCCCTCCGCGCGACCGACGCCGAGCTGGAGGCGCACCTGGCGCACCTCAGCGGAGAGCGCGGGCTGGACAACCACAAGGACCTGTGGGCCCTAGGCGTGACGATCGGTGTTCCGAACGCGGACAAGCTGGGCTCCGCGGCCAAGGCCTTCCTGTTCATGAGCGAGAAGGAGCAGAAGGAGATCGGCCTGCGGACGTGGCACGTCGCGCGGTTGGCCGCCGACATCCACGGCGGCGCCGGCATGCTCACGGTCTCTGGACTCACGACCATGCGCCGGGTCACGGACGTGGTGCGCGAGGGGCTCGGCCTGAAGACCGGGACGGTCGTGGATAAGGAACACCTGGACGGCTACGTGCGGCAGTTGAGGGGCGCCGACCAGAACGCGAAGGTCGAACCTGCAGAGCGCCTCAGGCTGATCAAACTCGTTGAGTCGCTCAAGGAGCCGGATTCGCACTCCCGCGTCACGTCGGACGCGGTCACCAAGGCCTGGAACGCTCAGGCCCCCGGTACGCTCCGTACCCCGCGCTTCGGGAGCGGCTCGTACTTCTCCGGTACGCCGGGCACACCGGGCACGCCGCACACGCCCGGTAGGCCCGGCACGCCGATGACACCGGGCACACCCAGCGGGCACGAGCTCCGGCTGCCTGACGGGCCCGACTCATCCGCCGACCAGGGGCGGACCGTGCTCAGCCTCAGCGCGCCCCTCACCCGCCAGGCCCGGATCCAGACGCAGGCCGCCATCAGCCTGTTCCCGAAAGACACCCGCTTCCTCGCCGTGGCCATGCACACCACGGACGGCTACCCGACCTACCGGGGCGAGGCCGTGCTGCCCGGGACCGTGGCGGACCTCCTGCTCGCCCAGAAGAATGCGGGCGACTGGGACGGCGCGAAACCGGTCCAGTTCGTGGCCTGCCGCCTCGGGTACGGGGTCTCCACAAGCTACGCCGCGCAGGTGATGAGCGCCCTGTGGGAGAAGGACCCCACCATCACGGCGCCGGGCTACGCCGGCGACGGCATCGTCTGGTTCGTGCCGAAGGTGGACCAGAGCGGCACGGTCGACGAGACGGCCCACGGGTACCTGGTGGTGGCGGACAAGGTGGGCATGACGACCACCGGCCGGCCCGGCATCAGCACCGGAGCCAACTGGTACCGGTTCGAACGGCCCACCGACGGAACGTTCGTCCCGGTCGTCCACAAACTCGGCCCGTACCTTCCGCCCGGCGGCGACTCGGCGCCCCGCCCGGAAAACTACTTCGGGGTGAAGGACGCCAAGGACTTCGCCGAGAACGGCGACATCCGGGGTGCGGTACCGTTCCGCCAGGGCCCCCCGGACGCCGGGCTGGCCGACCAGATCTTCCAGGAGCTGATCAAGTGACGCAGGAGTTCGTCGTCGCGGCGGTCTTCGACATCGTCGACCCGTTGACCGGGCCGGAGTTCGCCGGTGACCACCCGGTGATCGAGGACTCCGCCGAGCGCGACGCGCTGGTTGGGTACTTGGACGCGGCGACCCCGGTGCTGATGACCCCCATGCTGATGGACGACGTCCTCGACCCGGACCGCCGGGGCAGTGTGCCGATGAACTACCGCTGCGACGGGCGGTGGATCTGGACCGACACCGTCACCTACTACCTGGACCGCTACGGGCTCGCCCCGGAGCCGGGCCTGCTCGCGCACGTCCGCGAGCGGATCGCGGAGGGCGGGGCGCCGGCAGCACTCGCGCCCGAGGTGCAGGAGCGGGCGACGGGGCTCCTGCTGGCGCCGCCGGCGGCGGGGCAGGAGACGGTCTGGGAGGTCTCCGAGGGCAGTTGAGCCCGTGCACGGCGAACGGCCCCCGGGCGGTGAGGAGTTCACCGGCCGGGGGCCGTTCGGCGTATCAGGGGGCGTCAGCCCGAGTGCCGGCCGCGGCGGCGCTCGCGGGCCAGGCCGAGGGCGACCCCGCCCACGATCATGGTGCCGCCGGCGACGGTCAGCATGGTGGAGAGGCCGTCGGAGCCGGTCGAGGCGAGGCTGCTGCCGGAGGAGCCGGCCGCGGCCGCCGCGGCGCTGCTCCCGGTCGCGGACGGTGTGCCGGAGCCGGTGCTGGTCGGCGTCGCCGTAGTGGCGGCCGGGGAGCTGGGCGCGGGCCCGGTCGCGGCGGGGGTGGTGGCCTTGGTGGTGCCGCTCGGCTTCGGGGCCGCGGTGCCGGTCGGGGTGGCCGTCGGGCCGCCGGTCGGGGTCGGGGCGGGGGCGCTGCCGCCGCGCTCGGCGAGCTGCTGGGCGTACAGGCTCTCGGGTTGCACGGGGGTGCCAGTGGAGACCAGGACCCCGGTCTGGCGGCCCTCGACCGGCGTGCCCCGGGTGCCGAACGCCCAGTTGTGCGCGGTGGGCGGGTTCTCCACGCCGTAGTAGCCGACATTGGCGTTCCACATCACCTGGTTGGCGCCCGCCCAGCCCTGGCCTGAGCCCGCGTTCGCGCGGTTGGTCAGCGCGAGGTCGTCGCTCGGGCCGCGCGAGTGGAGCATCGTGATGTCGTCGTACAGGGTGCCGGTGGCCCAGCGCTGGTGCGGGCCGGCGTCCAGGCGGAAGCCCCCGGTGTTGTCCGAGCTGCAGTGCGAGAACACATTGGGCCCGGCAACCCGGGCGCCGGTCAGCCAGGCGTGCACATTGCTGCCGCTCACCTTGCAGTTGACGACGAGGCTCTGCTGGCCGTCGATGCTGTACGCGCCGGGCTGGGCGAACGGCGCCCGCTGGGGGACGGCGTGCTCCATGCCGGTCGCGCTGGTGTCGGTGATGGTGACCCGGGAGGCGGTGGCGCCGATCGAGCCGATGCCCGCGCCGAATTTGTCGGCGGCGATGTCACGGGCCCAGGCGTCCTGCACGGCGGCGAAGTCCACGAAGCGGCTGGCGAAGTAGCCGTGCTCGTCGTAGCCGGGCGCCGAGACGAAGGCCGAGCCGTCGGCGCTGAAGCCCTCCACCCCGACCTGGGAGATCCGGCCCGGGAAGTCGTACGCCCACACCTTGGCGTGGGTGAACTCCTTCTCCAGGGCGTTGGTCAGCGGGATGTCCAGGGTGACCTTGTTCCCGTCGACCGCGGTGACGGTGCGCTGGAACTGCAGGCCGTCGTTGGGGGTCCACGGCTTGGAGGGCGTGCCGTCCGGCCGGGGCGGGATGTGGTCCATGCCGATCGCCTTGATCCAGGCGTCCTCCTGGGGGCGCTGGACGACGATCTGCTGGCCGACCTTGAGGTCCGCGGCCGAGTCCAGGGTCAGCGTGGTCGCGCCCACCGGGACGTAGTCGTCGATGACGGCGTGCTCGGCACCGCTCTTCTGCGGCGCGCCCTCGCCGGCGAGTTCGACCAGCGGCCGCGGCTCGCCGGAGGCAACCAGCCTGGTGCCGCCGCTCCCGCTGCCCGCGCCGCGCAGCACCACGCCCGAGGCCTTGATCCGCAGCGGCTTGCCGACCCGGTAAGCGCCGGCCGACAGCAGCACCGCGCCGCGCAGCCCGTCTGCCCCGAGCGGCAGCGCGGCGACCTTGTCCAGCGCCTGCTGGATCCGGTCCGCGTCGTCGCCGCCGGAGGCCGGGTCCAGGGTGACGGCGACCTTGGCGGTCGGCAGCGGCTGGGCGCCGTTGCGGTACCCGGCGTAGGAGAAGTCGGGGATCCGGTTGCCCTGTGCGTCGTGGCCGTACACCAGGCGGCCGTCGGCGACGTGCAGCCAGTCCGTCGCGCCGCCGGCGGGCGCGTCGGGCGCGGCGCTGCCGGGGGCCGGGCGCGGTCCGGCGGCCAGGGCGGCCAGGGCGGCCGGGGCGGCCCAGCTGACGGCCAGTCCGGCCAGGGCGGAGACGGCGACGGCGGCGCGCAGCGCGGCGTGCCGGCCGGCACGGGCGTGGGACATGGACTCTCCTCGGTCGGGGCCTGAAACAGGTTGACAGGGTGAACGCCCAGACCGGGCCGGGCGGTTCAGCGGCCCGCGCGGTGCCCGCGGAAACTTTCGGCGGCGGCGGTGAACCGCGCGGGGTGGTCCGTCCGTGCTCCGTGGCGGAGACTTCGGCGGCACGGCGCCGACGTCTCCCGGGATCGGGAACTCGATGGGAGTCAGGGAGCTGTGGTGGGCACGAGCCAGGACGGGAACGGCGGCGCGTCGACGGGGTACCAGCTGCCGGCGGTGGCCTGGGGGATGGACGAGGACGGGCCGGAGGGCCTGAGCGGCCCCGCCGGACCGGCGGCTCCCGCGTCCGTGCCCGAGGCCGAAGCCGCTCCTGCCGCTGTTGCTGCGCCCGCTGCTCCGGCCAAGCCCGTCGCCGAGCCGGATGCGGAGTCCGAGCCGAAGTTGGTTCCGGAGCCGAAGCCGAAGCCGACGCTGGAACCGGAGTCGAAGCCGGAGTCGGCCGCTCCCGCCAGGCCCGGCGCCCCCGGCGCCGCCCGGCTCGTCGCGCTCAAGCGCGCCATCACGCAGGCCCCCGCCCGGGCGGCGAGGACACTCGCCTCGGTCGCCCCCTCAGCCGCCGGCCCGGCCGCCACCGGGTCCGGCACCAGCAGTACCGACGAAGCCGGAGCGCCCGAGCCCGCCGAGGAGCGCTCCGGCCGCCGTCGGGTGCCGCGGCCGGCCGTCGCGGCCGCCGCCGTCGGCGTCGTGCTGATGGGCCTGCCGCTGGTGATGGGCCGGGGCGAGGTCGGCACCGACGCCGTCGAGCCACTCGGCGGCACCGGCACCAGCCGCCCCGACACGCCCGCGCCGGAGCCCGACGCGCCCGGCACCCCGACCGGGACCCCCGCCACCCCGGCCGCGACCACCGGGCTCGCGACCCCCAGCGGGACGCCGACCGACCCGGCGGCCACCCCCGCCCCCGGCACGCCCGCCCCCGGGGCACCGGACCAGCAGCCCGCCCCCGGCGCCGCCCCGGCCGCCGGAGCGCCGGCCGCCCTGGCCGTCGGCGCGGCCCCCGCGGTCCGCGCCGGGAACGGCGCGGCCGACCGCCCTGCCACCGGCTCCCAGTCCGGCCCCGCCCCGCAGGCCCCGGCGCAGCCCCCGGCCCAGCCGGCCGCCCCGCAGCCGCCGCAGCAGCCCCAACAGTCGTCCCAGCAGCCGCCCGCGGTGCCCGCCCCGCCGGCCGCGCCGTCCTACGCCGGCGAAGCTGGACCGGGCTGCGCCACCACCAGCACCGGCTACCGCGAGAACGGCCGCTCGGCTGGCTCGCGCGACTGGGTCACCAACTACGACGGCGGTACCGACTGCGGTGGCGACTACACCTCGGTGCCGATGTCCGGTGACCGGAACAAGGACGACGGCAACTCGGTGTTCTGGACCTTCTCCACCGGCCCCGTCTCCTCCGGCAGTTGCCGTGTCTCGGTGTACATCCCGAACAACCGCGACCTCAAGGCGGTCGGCGGCGCCCCCGCCTACTACACCGTGCAGAACGGCAGCAGCCCCGGCAGCGGCACGATCGGCTCGTTCACGATCAACCAGCCGCAGAACCTGGGGCAGTGGGTGAGCGCCGGCACCTACCAGCTCAGCGGCAACCGGGTCGGCGTCGTGTTGCACACCCGGGGCATCGACTGGGGCAGCACCGCGGGCGCCCGCCTGGCCGCCTCGACCGTGAAGGTCGACTGCACCGGTTGACTTCCTCCCCCTCCTGAAGGGAGGGGGATCCCCCTCAGCCTCGCGGCTGAGCCGCTGCGCGTGTGCGCTGCGGTGGGACGACTTCCTGCTTCATCGACGACCGCCCGCTCGGAGTGCTCCGTTGAGGTCTTACACCGTCTCCACAGGCCGACACCGCCAGTCCGGCGGCCAGGATGTTGCGTGCCGCGTTCACGTCCCGGTCGTGGACCGCTCCGCAGTCGCACGCCCATGCTCGGACGTTCAGGGGCATCTTGTCGCAGATGGTTCCGCAGGCCGAGCACAGCTTGGAGCTGGGAAACCACCGGTCGACGGTCACCAGGTCGCGGCCGTACCACTGGGCCTTGTATTCCAGCATGGTCCGCAGCTCGCTCCACGAAGCGTCCGAGATCGCTCGGGACAGCTTGCGGTTCTGGAGCATGTTGCGGACGGTCAGGTCCTCGATCACGACCGTTTGGTTTTCACGGACGAGTCGGGTGGTGAGCTTGTGCAGGAAGTCCCTGCGCCGGTCGGCGATCCGCGCGTGGATTCTCGCGACCTTGATACGGGCCTTCTCCCGGTTCGCCGAGCCCCTGGCCTTGCGGGACAGCTCCCGCTGGGCCCTGGCCAGGCGTTCCCGGTCGCGGCGCTCGTGCCGGGGGTTGGTGATCTTCTCCCCGGTGGAGAGCGTCGCCAGGCTGGTGATTCCGGCGTCGATCCCCAGCGCGCTGTTCACGGGCGGCAGGGGCTTGACGCCCGGGTCGTCGCACAGCATCGAGACGAACCAGCGCCCCGCCGCATCCCGGCTCACCGTCACCGTGGACGGCGACTGCCCCTCGGGCAGCGGCCTGGAGACGATGTCCAGCGGCTCAGGCATCTTCGCCAGGGTGAGCTTGCCGTCCCGGTACCGGAACGCACTGGTGGTGTACTCGGCGCAGTCGCGGGACTTCTTCTTCGACTTGAAGCGGGGATACCCGGCCCGCTTCTGCCAGAAGTTGGAGAACGCCCCTTGCAGATGTCGGAGTGCCTGCTGCAACGGAACGCAGGACACCTCGCAGAGGAAGACGGAAGGGAAGGCGAGCCATGTCGCGCCATGTGCTGACGGTGTGCCAGGAGCAGGGGGCCGGCGGCACCTATCGCACGATCGGCGAGGCCCTGGAGGCCGCCCGTGCCGGGGCGGTGATCTCGGTCCGCCCCGGGCGGTACGAGGAGAACCTGGTGATCACCAAGATGGTCACCATCGCCGCCGAGGACGTCCGGGGGACGGTCCGGATCACCCCGCGGCGCGGCTGCGTGGTCCAGGTGGTCGCCGAGGCCGTCCAGCTCACCGGCCTGGTGCTGCACGGCCAGGACGACGAATTGCCCGCCGTCGACGTGCCGCGCGGCCAGGCCGCCCTCCAGGACTGCGAGGTGGTCGGCAACTCCTGGACGGCCGTGCTCACCCGCCAGCAGGGCGCGCTGGCCATGCGCGGCTGCCGCATCGTCAACTCGGCCGGCGCCGGCATCGTGGAGACCTCGACCGGCGCCAGCGTCATCGAGGACACCGTGATCGAGCACCTCGGCACCTCCGCGCTGGTGATCGGTGAGAGCGCCAACCCCGTCGTCCGCAACTGCGTCATGCGCGACGCGCGCGGCAACGGCATCTGCGCCAACGGCGAGGCCCGGGGCAGCATCGAGGACTGCGAGATCTCCACCACGGACAAGCCGGCCATCGCGCTGGAGGAGCACAGCACCACCCGGGTGCTGCGCACCGCCGTCCGCGACACCACGCTCGGCGTCTACATCAGCTCCGCCGCCCGGGTGCAACTGGAGGACTGCACCGTCACCGCCACCACCGGCCACGGCATCGTGCTGGGCAACGGCACCGACCCGTTGCTGCGCCGCTGCCGCGCGGTGCGCACCCGGGGCCACGGCATCCACGTCACCGGGCGCTCGCGCGGCACCTTCGAGGACTGCGAGGTGACCGGAGCGGAGAGCGTCGGCGTGCACGTTGACGACTCCGCCGGACCGGTGCTGACCGGGCTCGCCGTGCGCGACTGCGGTGACACCGGGGTCGATCTCGGCGGTGAGAGCGCCGCCGAGCTGGTCAGGGTGGAGGTCAGCGACGTCGGCGGCGCCGGCGTGCGGATCGGCGACGGCGCCAACCCGCTGCTGCGCCGGATCACCGTCACCTCCGCGCGGGGCAACGGGGTCGAGGCCGTCCGGGACGGCCGCGGCCGGTTGGAGGACTCCACCGTGCTGGCGGCCGGCCGCACCGGCGTGCTGATCGAGGACGGCGCCAACACCTTCGTCGGCGGCACCACCGTGCGCGGCGCCGAGGGCGTCGGCGTGCACGTCGGCGCGGGCGGCGTCGCCACGCTGCGCGACTGCGACGTGGCCGAGTCCACCGAGGACGGCCTCGCGGTCGACGACGCGGGCGAGCTGACCTGCACCCGGGTGCGGGCCCGCGCCAACGGCCGCCACGGCATCCGGATCGGGGCCGGCGCCCGCGCCGTCCTCACCCAGCTGGAGGCGTTGGACAACACGGCCGACGGCATCCGGGTCGACTCCACCGACGCGGTACGGGCGACCGGATGCACCGCCACCGGCAACCGCGGCTCCGGCCTGCGGCAGACCACTCCCAGCACCCGTCTGTCGGTGGAGAACCTGCACAGCCGGGAGAACGGCTACCCCGATGCGCACGGCTCGGCGAGCGCCGCCGCCGGGGCGCCGCGCGCGGCGGTCGCGGTCACACCGGGCGAGCCGGTCCAGGCGGCGGAGGCCGTGCCGGCGCCCGCCGCCGCGGCCCGGGGCCCGCTGGAGGTGCTGGAGGCGTTGGTCGGCCTGGCCGCGGTGAAGGAGCAGGTCGCCACCCTGGTCAACCTCAACCGGCTGGCGCGGCGGCGTGAGCTCGCCGGGATGCCCGCCCTCCCGATGAGCCGGCACCTGATCTTCGCCGGGCCGCCCGGCACCGGCAAGACCACCGTGGCCCGGCTCTACGGCAGCATCCTGGCCGAACTCGGGGTCCTGCGCAGCGGGCACCTGACCGAGGTCGCCCGCGCCGACCTGGTCGCCGCGATCGTCGGCGGCACCGCGATCAAGACCACCGAGGTGTTCAACGAGGCGCTCGGCGGCGTGCTCTTCATCGACGAGGCGTACACCCTCGCCGCCGGAGCCGGCGGCACCGGCCCGGACTTCGGCCGGGAGGCCATCGACACCCTGGTCAAGCTGATGGAGGACCACCGCGACGACATCGTGGTGATCGTGGCCGGCTACTCGGCCGAGATGACCGACTTCCTGGCCAGCAACCCCGGCCTGGCCTCCCGGTTCAGCCGGACCGTGGAGTTCGCCAACTACGCGGTGGACGAGCTGGTCACGATCGTCGAGACGGCGGCCTCCGGGCACGGCTACGAACTCGCGGACGGCACCCGGGAGGCGCTCACCGCGTTGTTCGAGCGGATGCCGAAGGGCCCGGACTTCGGTAACGGCCGGGCAGCCCGCAAGATCTTCGAGGAGATGGTCGACCGGCAGGCCACCCGGCTCGCCCGGCAGCCCGAGATCGCCGACGAGGACCTGGCGGTGCTGGTCGCGGCGGACACCGGGGTGACGGACTCCGGGCCCGCCCGGGCCGTCGACAGCACCGAGATCCTGGCCGAACTGCGCGCGATGGTCGGCCTGCCGGCCGCCAAGGAGCAGGTCGAGGACCTGGTCAACCTGATCACCCAGGTCCGCCGCCGCGAGGAGGCCGGCCTGCCGACCGCAGCGATCAGCCACCACCTGGTCTTCGCCGGGCCGCCCGGTACCGGCAAGACCACCGTCGCCCGGCTCTACGGGCGGCTGCTCGCCGAACTCGGCGTGCTGCCCACCGGCCAGCTGGTCGAGACCGCCCGCGCCGACCTGGTCGGCCGCTACGTCGGGCACACCGCCCAGCTCGCCAAGGAGGCCTTCGACCGGGCCCGCGGTGGCGTCCTGTTCGTCGACGAGGCCTACACGCTCACCCCGCGCGGCGGCGCCGGCAACGACTTCGGCCAGGAGGCGGTCGACACCCTGATGAAGCTGATGGAGGACCACCGCGACGAGGTGGTGGTGATCGTGGCCGGCTACGAGGACGAGATGCGCGGCTTCCTCGCCTCCAACCCGGGCCTCGCCTCGCGGTTCTCCCGGCAGATCGAGTTCGAGCACTACACCGACGAGGAACTCGTCACGATCGTCGACCTGCACGCCCAGAAGGCCGGGTACGTCCTGGCGCCGGACACCGTCGACGCGCTCACCGGGGCGTTCGCCGCGATGCCGCGCGACCGGACCTTCGGCAACGGCCGCACCGCCCGCCAGACGCTGGAGGGCATGATCACCCGGCAGGCCGGCCGGCTCAGCCGGCTGGACGTCTCCGACCTGGCCGAGCTCAGCCTGCTGCTGCCGCAGGACGTGGCCCCGGTGCGGTCGGGCAGCGCGGTATGAGCGGCCGGCCGGGAGGATCCGCGCGGGCGTTCCGGGGCGGCGCCGGGTGAGCGGGCGGCGGGGAGCCGGGCTGGTGCTCGTCGGTGCGCTGCTGGTGGGCGCCGCCCCCGCGGCGGCCGCGCCCACCCCGACGGCCACGGGCGGCCCGGAGGCGACGCCGGTCGTCACCCAGACCCGGCAGGACGTCCAGAAGAACGGCTGCCTGAAACCCTCGGACCACCCGGCCGACACCGCCGGCTGGGCCCGCGCGGAGCTGCGCCCCGAGGACGCCTGGCCGCTGAGCCGGGGCGCCGGGGTGACGGTCGCGGTGGTCGGCTCGGGTGTGGACGCCGGGTCGCCGGCGCTGGCCGGGCGGCTGCAGCTCGGGCCCCGGCTGTACGGCTCGGGCGACGCCGGCCGGGACTGCGTCGGCCACGGCACCTTCACGGCCGGGCTGGTGGCCGGGCGCAGCACGGCCGACGGCGGTCCGTCCGGGCTCGCCCCCGACGCCCGGGTGCTGGCCGTGGCGGTCACCGACGACGCGGGCGCCACCACCCCCGACCTGCTGGCCGCCGGGATCCGCGCCGCCGTCGACAAGGGCGCGCGGGTGATCGCGGTCGTGGTGCCGGTGCCCGGGCCGGGCGACGCGCTCGGCGAGGCGGTCAAGTACGCGGCGGCGCACGGCGCGCTGCTGGTGGCGCCGGTGGGCCCGGACGGCCGGGGCACGGGCAGCGCCCCGGTGTTCCCCGCCTCCTACCCGGGGGTGCTCGCCGTCGCCTCGGTCAACTCGGGCGGAGCGGCCGGCACCCCGGACGGGCGGGTGGACCTCGCCGCACCCGGCGAGGGCGTGACCGGCCCTGGGCCCGGCGGCGGCGTGTTCACCGCCTCCGGACCCGGCTGCGCTACCGCCTACGTGGCCGGCACCGCCGCCCTGGTCCTGGCGCTGCGGCCGGAGCTGACGCCGGAGCAGCTCACCCGTCGGCTGGAGTCCACCGCCTACCACCCGGGCACCCGGCTGCCGGACGCCGCCGTCGGCTACGGCACGGTGGACCCGGTGGCGGCCGTGACCGCCTCCTGGCCCTCGGCGGCCCCCGCACCGGCCGCCGCCGCTCCGGTGGCGATCCCCCCGGGCCCGGACCGTTCGGGCGCCTGGCACGCCCTGGCGGTGGCGGGCGGCAGCGCGGGCGTGCTGCTGCTGGTGGCCTTCGGCGGGCTGACCGTACGCCTCGGCCGTCGACGGGCGGCGGAGGAGCCCCGCCGCCCCGGCGCCTGACGGAACTTTGCGTACTGTCCAACATCGCTGATCCGGACGGCTACGAAGTGCTGAACATCCGCTAGCAAGTTATCCGTTCAACTACATGACAGGAGAGGAACGGCCCGCGTCCAGGACCGGGCAGACGGGTGAGGCGGGATCCGATGGCGACGACGGCGGCGGTCACGGTGGCAGGACGGGACGACGAGGAGACGGCGCGGTGGCTGATCGCCTGCTGGCTGGCCGAGGACGCCGGGCGGGAGAGCGCACCGGAGCAGGCCGCCGAGGCGGGCCCGACCGGCTGGAACGTGCCGCCGGCCCCCGCCCGGGAAGTCGTGGCGGTGGCCCGAAGACTGGCCGTGCAGGGCCTGGCCGGGCGCGCCTGGTCGGTGCCGGCCGCCGCCCACCTGCTGCGCGCCCGGGTCCTGGTGGTCGACGAGCACCCGTCCGCGAACGACTGGACCGAGCGCGAGCGCGTCGAACTTGGCGGCTGGGTCGCGGTCCTGATGCAGCGCTCTGGGGAGGAGGGCGTCCAGCGGCTCACCGCCGCACTGGCGGCCCGGCGCTGACCGGCGCTGACCGGCCAACGGCGGCCAATGTGCGCCAACGGCCGCCAACGGGGCCGCGAGCGGGGGCCGTTGGTCGATCGTTGGGCGGAATTTGGCGTCGGCTGGGACGGTAATACCGTCAGGGCGAGGCCCCGGGGACCACACCGAACGGGACCCCCGCCGCTCCTCGCCGACGCCGTTGTACCGGAGCGAAGGACAGAGCCGTGGCCGTGGAAGCCGCCGCTTCCCCCGAAGGCGCCCCGCAGGGCACCGACCAGCCCTCCCGAGGCCGTGCGACCCTGGACCAGGACACCTTGGCGGAGCTGTACCGCCTGCACGGTCCGTACCTGATGCGGGCCCTGCTGCGGGTCACCAGCGGTGACCGCGGGAAGGCCGAGGACATCCTGCAGGAGACCCTGCTGCGGGCCTGGCAGAATCCGGCCGCCATCGAGCGGGGTCTCGAACAGAGCCGGCCCTGGCTGTTCACGGTGGCCCGCCGGATCGCGATCGACCACTTCCGGATGGCCACCGCGCGGGTCCAGGAGGTGGCCGACGACACGCCCGAGGACCACGCCGCCGCCCACGACGCGTACGACCAGGTGCTCGCCGCACGGGACTTGGAGACGGCGATGGCCGAGCTCCAGCCGCACCATCGTGAGGTGCTGGTGGAACTGCACCTGAACGGCCGCTCGATGGCCGAGACGGCCCAGGTGCTCGGCGTGGCGGTGGGGACGGTCAAGTCCCGCAGCTTCTACGCCGTGCGCGCGCTGCGTCCGATCCTGGAGGCGCGGGGCATCGGCGTCGCGGTCTGAACCCCGGCCTCCCGCTCGATCACGGCGATCCGCGCCCCGAGTTCGGCGGCGCCTCGGGTGTCGCCGGTCCGGGTGTGGAACTCTCCGGCCCTGCGCAGGTGTTCGGCTGCCTCCAGCGGGCGGTCGGTGGCCAGCAGGAAGTCCGCGTACCGCTGCTCCACCGAGGCCTCCAGGTGCAGCGCCCCGCTGGCCCGGCAGCGCTCCGCCGCCTCCGTCCAGGCCCGCTCCGACTCCGCCTGGCGGCCGAGGAGTTGAAGGGCGTGCGCCTCGTCCGCGAGGGCAAAGAGGTGGAAGGTGGCGTGCGGGTGCGCGGCCAGCAGCCGCCGGGCCTCGCGGGCGTGGTGCAGCGCGGTCGCCCCGTCCCCGGCCCGTGCGGCCAGCGTGGCGGCGTTGCTCAGCACGGCCGCGCCCGCGTCGTGCAGGCCCAGGCCGTCCAGCCGGCGCACCGTGGCGTCGGAGAGCCGGACGGCCTCGGCCAGGTCGCCGTGGTCGGCGAGGGCGACCGCCAGCACCGCCATGGTGTAGATCTGGGTCGGACCGTCGTGGTCCCGGGTCCGGTCGGCGGCGCGGCGGGCCAGGGCGAGGGCCTCGACCGGGCGCCGCTTGCCGCTGAGCGCCCGCGCGGTGGCAGCCTCCACCAGGGCGGTCGCGACCGGATCCCCGGTGCGAGTGGCGGCGGTGAGGCCGTGTCGCAGGCAGTCCAGCCGGTCGGTGAGCCGACCGGCCCCGAAGTAGAGGCAGTTGGCGAGGAAGGCGAGCCGCCAGGAGCGGTCGTGCTCGCCGGCCTCGGCACCGGCGGCCACCAACGCCCGGACGGTGGGCTCCTCGGTGCGGAACCAGTCCAGGGCGGTGCGCACGTCCGGAAGGTCGGGCAGGGCGGGCGGCGGCAACTCCACCGGCTGCTCGAACTCGGTCAGGTGCGGCTGCAGGCGGCCGGCGCCCGTCATCGCGGCGGCGAGGTAGTGGTCGAGCAGCCGGGTCAGCGCCGCGTGCCGTTCTGCGGGCGGCTCGGCGTCGAGCAACTCCCGGCTGTAGAGCCGGATCAGGTCGTGGCGGCCGTAGCGGCCCGGGGCGGTCTCGGTGAGCAGGTGGTGGGCGGCCAGGGCGCCGAGCGCGGTGCGCACCTCGACCGGCTGGGCCTCCAGCAGCGCGGCGGCCGCCGGTACGTCGATCTCCGGGCCGGGGTGGACCGCCAGCAGCGCGACCAGCCGGGCGGCGGTGGGCCGCAGGCGGCGCAGCGTCAGATTGAGGGCCGAGCGCACGCTCACGCCGCCCTGGGCGTCCAGGGCGGGCAGCCGGGTGCGGTCGTCCTCCGCCTCGGCCACCAGGTCGCCCACGGTCCACGAGGGCTGGGCGGCGAGCCGGGCGGCGGCGATCCGCAGGGCGAGCGGCAGGTGGTCGCAGAGTCCGGCCAATCGCAGGGCGGCGGCCGGTTCGGCGGCCAGCCGGTCCTCGCCGAGCACCTGGCCGAGCAGCGCCAGTGTGTCCGCCTCCGGTAGGGCCTCCAGGCGCAGCAGGGCGGCACCCTCGGTGACGATCAGGTCCTCCAGGGTGTGGCGGCTGGTCACCACCGTGGCGCAGCGCGGCCCGGCGGGCAGCAGTTCGGTGATGTCCTCGGCGCTGCGGACGTTGTCGAGTAGCACCAGCAGCTCGCGCTCGGCGGTGAGCGTGCGGTAGAGCGCCCCGCGCCGGGCATGGTCGTCGGGGATCTCGGCCTCGGCGAGCCCGAGCGCCCGCAGGAAGCGGCCCAGCACCTCGGCGGGGGCGCTGGGCCGGGCCGGGTCGAAGCCGCGCAGATCGCAGTGCAGGTGCCCGTCGCGGAAGCCGTCGGCGGCGGCGTGGGCCCAGCGCAGCACGGTCGCGGTCTTGCCGGCCCCGGCCGCGCCCACCACGACGGCCAGCGCGTGGTCGGGGCGGTCGGGACCGCAGGCCTGGTCGAGCCAGCGCAGTTCGGCCTCGCGGCCCACGAAGCCGGCCGTCCGGCGGGGGAGGGGGCCGATGGCGGGTCGGGGCGTGGGGGCGGCCGGGCGGGGGAGCGGTGTCGGCGGCTGCGGCGGCTGCGGCGGGTTCGCGTGGGTGTCGCGGCTCGGTTCGTCGAGGCTCACCGGTGCGCGGCCGTCCGCCACGGCCCGCTCGTCGGCCAGCACCGTCGCGAGGGCCGCCTGGAGCGCGGCGCCCGGGTGGAGGCCCAACTCGGCCGCGAGCCCGGCGCGGGTGCGGTGGTAGAGCCGCAGCGCCTCGGCCGGGCGCCCGGCCTGGTGCAGACAGCGCACCAGCAGCGCGACGGTCGGCTCCTGGAGCCAGTCGGTGTGCAGGTGCTGTTCGAGCGCCGGGAGGGCGGCGGCCCCGCGGCCGGTGCGCAGCAGGCGTTCCGCCCGGTCGTGCAGGGCCTGTTCGCGGACGCCGTCCAGCCGGTTGGCCAGGCTGCGCCGTTGCTCGGTGTCGGGCAGGTCGGCGAGCGCAGGCCCGTCCCAGAGGTCGAGGGCCTCGCCTAGCAGGGCGGCCGCGAGGGTGTCGTCCGGTTCGGCGGCGGCGCGGGTGGTGAGGGAGCTGAGGCGGTGGAGGTCGACCGACTCGCGGTCGCCGTCGAGGAGGTAGCCCGGCGCCTGGGTGTGCAGGGTGAGCGGGGTGCAGTGCAGGAGCTTGCGCAGCGCGGCGATGTGCCCCTGGAGCGCGGCCTTGGCCTGGACCGGGGGTTCCTCGGCCCACATCAGGTCGTAGAACCGCTCGATCCGCACGCACCGGCCGAACTCCAGGGCCAGCAGGGCCAGCACCGCGCGGCGCTTGGCCCCGGTGATCGGCACCGTGCGGCCGTCCGAGGCCTTCAGCTCGGTGGGTCCGAGCAGCCGAATGCGCATGCGCTCCCCATGTCTGCATGTCTGCGGCTCCCGGCGGAGTGGCCGGGACGGGTCATTCAATCATCCTGTCCGGCATGTGAGTCTACGCGCGTCAATCAGGCGGGGTGATCATCCTCGAACGCGGCGGAGATGCCGTGGGCATGATGAGCGCAGGGTGAACTCCGCGCGAACCTTGAGTGTTGCCCGACGGGCCCTTTTGAGTCTCGATCCCAAGCAGGGCGTGGTAGTTGTGTTTCCTTACCAATCGATCCGGGGGCTTGGACGAAGATCGCATCGCTTCGTATTCTCGGCGCGTTCCGTCACGTCCTCAGCACTCAGGGAGTGGGTGTGCGCGTCCGGCTGCTGGGCCGAGTCGAACTCCGATGTGAGCAGGGGCGCCCCGTCGCCCTGGCGGGCGCGCGCCGCAGAGCCGTGCTCGCCCTGCTCGCCAGCGAGCTCAACGGCCACGTCCCGGTCGAGCGACTGCTCGACACGGTGTGGGAGGGCGCGCCGCCGCCCACCGCGCGCGCCGCCCTCCAAGGGCACGTCTCCGCCGTCCGGCGCAGCCTCGGCGAAGGCCTGACCCTGCTCACCCGGGCCCAGGGCTACGCCCTGGTCGGCGAGCCGGACCTGGTCGATGCCAAGCGCTTCGAACGGCTCACGGCCGCCGCCGAGGAGACCGCCGACACCGGCCGGGCCGTCGCACTGCTGCGGGAGGCCCTCGACCTCTGGGACGGGCCGGCCCTGACCGACTGTGGCTCGCGGACCCTCACCGAGACCACCGGACGGCGGCTGGACACCACCCGCGCACTCGCCGTCGAGCGGCTCGCCGAACGACTGCTGACGGTCGGTCGCGGCGTCGAGGCCCTCGACGACCTCCAGGCGGCCATCACCGCCGACCCGCTGCGCGAGCCCGCCGCGGCCCTCCTGGTCCGCTGCCTCCACCAGGCCGGCCGGGCCGCCGACGCCCAGGCGGCCCAGGAACGGGTCCAGGCCCGGCTGGCCGCCTGCGGCCTGACGCCCGGCCACCTGCTGCACCGGGCCGCCGAGGCCGTCGACCCGCCCGCCCGCGCCGCGAACCGCCCCGCCGACCGCCCCGCAGGGCCCGGCGACACCCTGCCTCGGCCGGGCACCGGCCTGGTCGGCCGCGCCGCCGAACTACGGCGCCTGGACGAAGCCGCCGGCCGCGCCGAGGGGCGCCCGGTGCTGGTCACCGGGGTCGCCGGGGCCGGCAAGAGCAGCCTCGTCCTGCACTGGGCGCACGCCCGCGCGGACCGTTTCCCCGACGGCCGGATCCACCTCGACCTCCGCGGCTTCGGAGAGGAGGAACCCCTCGCCCCCGCCGCCGCCCTCGCCCTGCTGCTCGCCCGGCTCGGCGTCCCGGTCGCCGAGCTGCCCGAGGACCCCGCCCACGCGGCGGCCCTGTACCGCCGGCTGACCGAGGGTCGGCGGCTGCTGCTCGTCCTCGACGGCGCGCGCTCCGCCGAACAGGTCGAACCGCTGCTGCCCGGCGCCCCCGAACCGGTCGTCGTCGTCACCAGCCGGTCGCGGCTGACCGGCCTCGTGGTGCGCGAGGCCGCCATCCCGCTGCCCGTCGCCGGCCTGCCCGAGGAGGAGGCCGTCGAACTCCTGGGCCGGATCGCCGGCCCCGAGCGCATCACGGCCGACCCCGGCGCCGCCCGCCGGCTCGCCGCCCTCTGCGAACGGCTGCCGCTCGCCCTGCGGGTCGCCGGCGCCCGGCTGGCCTCCCGGCCGGCCTGGACCCTGGGCGACCTCGTGCGCGAGATGTCCGACCGGAGCACCGGACTGGCCGCGCTGGCCACCGGCGGCACCCTCGGCATGGCGGCGGCGCTCGGACGGACCGTCCGAGCGCTGCCCGCCGAGGCGCGCCGGCTGTTCACCCTCTCCGGGCTCCACCCCGGCGGGACGCTCGACAGCGCGGCCGCGGCCGCCCTCGCGGGCGTCCCCCGCGCCCGGGCCCGCGAGCTGCTGGCGGAACTGGACGCGGCCCACCTCGTCCAGGAATCCTCGCCCGGGCGCTTCCGGGGCGACCGCCTGGCCGGCCTCTACGCCGCCGAACTCGCCGCCGAACTGCCCGACCGGGACCGGGCCGAGGCCACCCGGCGGCTGCTCGACCACGCGGTCGACGCGGCCGGCTCGGCACTGGAACGCCTCACCCGCACCGTCCCGCCGCAGTGCGTCTCGGCGCGGGTCTTCGAAACCGCCGAGCAGGCTCTGGAGTTGGCCCGGGCACTGGTCACCGGCCTGGCCCGGCAGGTGACCGAGCGCGCCGAGGCCGAGCGGGCCGCCGCCGGGTGTACGGCGGGCGGGACGGCGGACGGCGGGCCGGAACGGCTGGTCGACCGGCTGAGCCGCACCCTTGCCGAGGTCCGTCGCGAACCGGCAGCCGAGGCGGTCAGTGGGGCTGATGCGGACGCCGCGCTCACCGAACGCGGGGAGTCCGACCTGATGGACCGGCTGCTCGCCGAACTGCTCCGCGGCGCACCCGCGGTGCCGCGAACTGAGCCCGCAGGCAATGACACGCGGACGACCGTCGCGGCGGGCGCCCGGGCGCCCGGCCCGCGACCCGACGGGCCCCGCAAGGGCGGTGAACCGGCCGGGGGCGCAGCGCCGTATCCCCCGTCGAGAAACCCCGCGGGCGACGGCGGACCCGGGACGGGCCGGGTCCCGACCGCCGACCGCGGTGGCACCTCGAACCGGACCCCGAGCAGCCGGTCCCGGTCCCGTCCCAGCTCAGGAGAGCCCCTGCCATGCCCAAACACCGGCTCAGCCGCCGCCGTCGGATCGCCGCCGCCGCCACCGCGCTCGCCGCCGGCGGTGTCCTGATCGTCGCGCAGAACGACGCCCCGGCCGCCGCCGCCGACCCGGTCGGCCTCAACGCCGCCTACGAATACCTGGGTTGGGGCGATGCCCAGGACCCGATCGAGGTGATGAAGGCGACCGGGCTCAGGCAGTTCACCCTGGCCTTCCTGCTCTCCGACGGCGGCTGCGAACCACTGTGGGACGGCAAGCGCCCGCTGACCGACAGCAACGAGGACACCAAGATCAAGGCGATCCGCGCCGCCGGGGGCGACGTGGTGGCCTCCTTCGGCGGCTGGGACGGCGCCAAGCTCGGCGAGAAGTGCGCCGACTCCACCCAACTCGCCGCCGTCTACCAGAAGGTGATCGACGCCTACCAGCTGAAGGCGATCGACATCGACATCGAGGACACCGAGCTGAACAGCGCCGACGCCCGGCAGCGGGTCGTCGAGGCACTCGGGGTGGTCAAGGCGAAGAACCCCGGCCTGCGGGTTTACATCACCCTCAGCGCCGAGCTGAACGGCCCCGACGCGGCCGGCGCCGACCTGATCGCCCGGGCCGCCAAGACCGGTGTGCAGGTGGACGGTTGGGTGGTCATGCCGTTCGACTTCGACAACCACCCCGGCACCATGGTCGACGCCACCGTCTCCGCCCTCACCGGCCTCCAGCAGGCCCTCGTCCGCGCCTACGGCTACGACGCCGACACCGCCTGGCGGCACACCGGCCTGTCCTCCATCAACGGGCACTCCGACAGCAAGGACGAGGTGGTGACCCCCGCGGACTTCCGCGCCATGCGGGACTTCGCGGCCGCCCACCACCTCGCCCGCTTCACCTACTGGGCCGTCAACCGGGACCGCTCCTGCAGCGGGGAGTTCACCAAGGAGTCCGCCTCCGCGTGCAGCGGGATCCAGCAGGACCCGTACGCCTTCACGAAGATCGTGGCCGGCTACCACACCGACTCCACCCCCTCCGGGCCCACCGGCGACAGCACCCACTGCCCGGCCCCGAAGCCCTCGACCGGCCTCACCGCCACCGCGAAGCCCGCCGACGACGGCGAGACCCCGGAGCCCGGCACCCGCCAGGCGGCCCGCCGGGCCGCCACGGCTGCGTCCAGCGAGCCGACGGACGGCGACACGTCAGGTGCACCCACCGGGAGCCCGACGGCCGACCGGCCACGGCACGGGACCGCCAAGCCCACCACGCCTGCGGCGTCCCCTACGGAGCAGCTCGCCTCGCCGACGGCCACCGCCCCCGCCGACTGCACCCCGATGTCGACCCCGGTGACCCCGCCGACCACCCAGCCGACGACCCCCGCGTCGGCCGACCCGGCCCCCGCCACCGGCACCACCCAACCGACCCCGGCCCCGACCCGCACCCGGACGGCACCCCCCACCGGCTCGGCACCGACGGCCGACGCCACCACCACGGCCCCGACGCCCCCGCGTCCGACGGCCGGCTCGGCCACCGCGACCGCAGGCGCGCTCCCGGCCGCCACCGCTGATGGGGACACCCGCAACGGCCAGCCGCTGGCGTCCACCGGTGGTGGGGACGCCACCGGCGTCCTCCTGGAGGGCGCGGGAGCCCTGCTGCTGATCGGCGGTGGCTTCGGCATGGTCGGCACCCGTCGCCGCCGCGAGGCGGAGCGGGCCCAGTAGCAACCTCGCAGGAACACGGGCGGTCGGCAGCCCGGTGAGCTCGGGCTGCCGACCGTCACGGTCAATCCGGATTGCGCCTCGACCTCGGTCCGGCGGACCTCAGCAGCCTTGACTTCAAGTGAACTTGAGCTTCTATGGTCGCCGCGTGATCTTCACCGAGACAGAGCGCGAGTACCTTGCCGCCCAGTCGCTGGCCCGCCTGGCCACCACCGGTCCCGACGGCGGTCCGCAGGTCCGGCCGGTGGGCTTCCGGCTCAATGGCGACGGCACTATCGACATTGGCGGGCCCGCCATGGCCCGCAGCCGGAAGTTCTGCAACGTGCAGGCGCGTCCCGAGGTCTCCGTGCTGGTGGATGACCTGGCTCCGGCTGATGACCCGGTTGCGGGCGGGTGGGGGCGCGGGGTCGAGATCAGGGGCTGGGCCGAGGTGTTGACCGTCGACGTGCCGCCCGTGGCGCCCGACCACTTCAGCAGGGACATCATCCGCGTCCACCCCCGGCGGGTGATCACCTGGAACCTGGAGGCGCGGGGGACCACCGCTCGCGCCGTCGAGTGACACGGAGGCGGCCGGGGCGGCGGTGGTTCACCCCTGGCAGGTGACTCGGACCGCCGCCGCTGCGAGGTGGGCGTGGGTGGGTTGGCCGGAGCCGGTCCAGTCCTGGCCGCGGTTGTGGAGGCGGACGGTCAGCGGGCCGCCCTGGGGGTGGAAGGTGCCGGTGTCCACCCAGGTGCCGCGGCGGCCGATCTGGTCGACGGTGAAGGAGCCGAGGTCGGCGCCGGACGCGCCGGCGACCGTGTAGTAGGCGGGGGCGCCGCCGACCTGCTGGACCGAGGAGGAGTCCGGTACGTAGACGGCGACCGCGCAACTGGCCGGGCCCGCGCCGACGTCGAAGGTCCAGAGTGCGTAGGTGCTGTTGTCGTCCTTGGCGCGGTCGCCGGACATCGGCACGGCGTCGTACTGGCTGCTGCACGAATCGCCACTGTAGCCACCGCTGTTGACGGTCACCCAGCCGTCCGTGCCCTGGCGGAACGCGCCGACCTCCTGGAAGTGCGCGCCCGGGCCGATGCAGCCGAGCCCGGCCACGGCCCGGTAGCCGACGGGGGGTTGCGGGGCCGGTGGGGCTGCCGTGGTGGGTGCGGCGGGAGCGGGTGGGGCCGGGGCGGTGGACTGGGGGGTCGGGGCGCTGGAGCGGGTGGGTGGGGGTGTGGGCGACGGTGCGTGGGTGTCGGTGGGCGACGGGGTGGCCGAGGGGCTCTCCATCGATGTGGCGGCGGGGCTCTCGGACGGGGTGGGGGTCGCCGAGGTGGGCTGGTCGGTGGGGGAGGAGGTCGGCGGGTGAGCCCGGCCGTGGGTGCCGAGGGGTGAGCGGCCAGTGGGCGCGGCTGCGGCGGCCGGGTCCCCGGTGGTGGCCTCCGGCTTCAGGAACGTGGCGATGAGCAGGAGGACCGCGCCGGTGGCCATCGACGCGGCCATCGCCACCCGGCGGGCGTCCCAGTGGGACCGGCTGCCCAGCCGGCCGAGGCCGGTCGTCAGTCGTGCGGCGACGACGTCGACGGCCGCCCGCAGGCGTTCGGCGGCGGTGGGCCGCGGCGGGGTGGGTTCCTCGGCGATCCAGGGGAGTTGCAGTCCGGGGCCCTGGGGCATCTCGTCCGGGCGTCCACTCAACGGAGGCCTCCGGCAAGGGCCGCACCGGCGAAACCGGTGTACACCGGGTCCGGCAGGAGCGCCCGCGCCCGTACCCCGGTGCGGGTCGGGCCGGAGGGCAGCCGGGCCGGGTCACCGGCCGTGACGGGCCCCGCAGCGCCGGCCGGGTGCGGCCGGGGGTGGGCGGGCGAGGGCCGCGGGACGTGTACGGCGAGGAGCCCCGCTGCGGCGAGGCCGAGGGCCGCCGCGCAGCAGGCCAGGTTGGCTCGCCTCGGTGATTCCGTACTGGTCACGTGCTCTCTCCCCGGGTAACGGTGTCCGCCCTGTTGCACGGCCCGCGCCCGCCCCCCGGTTCAGGCCGGCTCGAACCCCATCGGGGCCGGCGTCCGTGTTACCGGCCGAGGCCGGTCGACCGCCGGTGAGGACGGACGCGGGAGGACAGCAGCGATGGCCTGGTACCAGGGGCCGAGCCGGATCACGGTGACGGCGGTGGAGGGGGAGTGGCCGCAGCGGGCGGTGGTGACCGTCCGGGGCGCCGCGCCGGTGGAGATCCCGGCGACGGTCGGCGCGGTCCACCTGGTGGAGGCGGAGAGCTGGCAGCTGGAGCTGGAGCACCGCTACGGGGGCGAGTGGTGCCCCAACATCCGTGCGGTGCAGGGGCGTTGGCAGGAGTTCCGGGGTGTGCTGACGCAGTCGGTGCACAGTCGCAACCGCGATCGGGCGGGCGACCGCCGGGACCGCAACCTGGTGCTGCGGATCGAGCGGGTCGAGCCGGACGGCGGCGCGCCCGCGGCCGTGCCCGGACTCCCGGCCGCGCGCCGCACCTCGACGGCCGGAGCGATGCCCGGAACAGCGGCCAGCACGGCGACCTCAGGCCGCCTGCGGACGACCACCTCCACGGCCGAACCGGACTTCCTGCGCCCCGCTGCCCCGGCCCGCGAGGCCATGCCCGCCACCTCCGTCACCTCCGCCGCCACGGCCGGCCTGCCGGCCTCGCCGTACCGGCCCCGGGGCGGCTGACCGCGCGCCCGTGCCCGCTACGGCCCGCACTGTGCCAGCCGCGCCTTCACCCGCTCCACCTGCCGGGTCACCCGCCCCTGTTCGGCGGCGAGTTCGAGGGCCCGCTCCCAGTGGGTGCGGGCCTCGGCCTTCCGCCCCCGGTCGTACAGCACCTGCCCCATGACGTCGGCGAAGTCGAACTCGGCGTGGGCGTGGTTGCCCTGTGCCCGGCCGAGTTCCAGGGCGCGGTGGATCTGCTCCACCGCCTCGTCGGACCGGCCCAGTGCGCTGAGGACCTGGGCGTGGGTCTTGGTCGAGATCACCAGGTACGGGTCGGCCTCCCGGCCCGCCAGCAGGGCCAGCGACTCCTCGATCGGCGCGAGGCCGTCCGCCGGCCGTCCGGCGCGCAGCAGGGCGTCGGCGAGGTTGTTGAGCGCCTGGGAGAGCATCCGGTCGTCGCCGACGGCCCGGGCCTCGGCGACCGTCTCCACGATGCCGGGGAGGGCGGTCCCTGGGTTGCCGTGGTCGTCCATGAAGCTGTTCCGCATGCTCAGGTAACGGTGTCTGAGCACCGGACGGCTCTCCGGGTCGGCGACGGCGACGGCCCGAGCGGACTGCTCCAGCGCCTCCGACCGCCGGCCCAGCCAGCCGAGGGACAGGCTGTGGTTGGAGTACAGGTGCGGCCAGTCGCGGTCGGCGCCGGCGGCCTCCGCGGCGGAGAGCGCCGTCCGCGCCGCCTCCTCCCAGGCACGGAACAGGCCCGCGTCCAGGTACAGGTAGCCGGCGTTCTCGACCATCCGGCAGGCGTGTTGGTACCGGCCCCACTGGCAGGCCAGCGCGATCAGGCCGCGGACGGCGGGTTCCTCGGCCCGGAACCAGGCCAGCGCGTCCGCCGAGGCCCCGAACTCCGGTGCGCCGCCGGGGAGCCGGCCGGTCGGGCGGTGGTGGCGGGCGTCCGGCCGGGCCAGTACGAGGCCGGCGGCGGTCGTGGCGAGGTAGTGGTCGAACAGCCGGGCCAGGGCGGCGTCCCGGGTCTCGGCCGGCAGTTCCCCGGCGGCCTGCCGTGCGTACAGCCGGACCAGGTCGTGGCGCTCGAACCGGCCGGGGGTGGTCTCCGCGACCAGGTGGGCCAGGTGCAGGTGCTCCAGCACCCCGCCCGCCGCCCGGAGGCCGGTGCCCGCCAGCGCGGCCGCGGCCCGGGTGTCGACCTGCTGGCCCGGGTGGATGCCGAGCAGCCGGAACAGCTCGGCGGCCGGCCCGGGCAGGCTGCGGACCGTCAGCTCCAGCGCCGCCGCGACGCTCAGCGCGCCCTGGGTGGCCAGCGCGGCCAGCCGGGAGCGCTCGTCCGACAGTTCGCCGGCCAGGGTCGCGACCTGCCAGTGCGGCCGGGTCGCCAGCCGCGAGCCGGCGATCCGCAGGGCCAGCGGGAGCCCCTCGCACAGCTCGACCACCCGCTGCGCGGCTTCCGGTTCCGCCTGCAGCCTGGGCAGGCCCGCGACCCCGGCGAGCACGCCGA
>NZ_JBSFJV010000063.1:0-48647 GCF_053598235.1 Kitasatospora sp. NPDC001159 | reverse complement strand
GGGCGCCGGACACGGAGGGGCCCACCGGCCCAGCGGGAAGACCCCACCGGCCCCCTGGCGGCGGGCGCGGCGGCACCGGAGCCTGGAAGGGCGAGACGGCGGTGTCCCGGGCCCTGAAGGGTGTCGAGGCTCCGATCAGGCCGCTGAGCTGGGCGGATGAGGTTCTCGGCAAGGGCAACGTGTTGCGACGACCCCCAGAAACCGCCGTGGGAGCACAGGGGCCTCGGCTCAGGGACGCCGCTCCTTCTCAGCGGCGCCAGGGTGCGGTCGGTGGTCGAGTGAGCGACGGCAGCGCCCCCAGAACAGGTTTGCCCAGCCGTTTCAGCCGAGGATCACGTTGGTGGGCGCCGACGTTCGGCTCTCCTTACCAGATGACAGGAAGTTTGAGCGGTCCTCGGCTTTGGAAGGAGTCGCACCATTCGAATGCCTCTTCCGGGTGCGCCAACCGCAGTGAGGGGAAGCGGTGGACGAGTGCTTCGGTGGCGATCTCGGCCTCCATGCGGGCGAGTGCCGACCCGAGGCAGTAGTGGATGCCGTGGCCGAATCCGAGATGTCCGCCTTCCGGCCGGTCGACGTCGAACTGGTCAGGGTTGCTGAACTGCTGCGGATCCCGGTTGGCCGAGGCAAGTGACATCCAAATTCGTTCGCCTGCTGCGATCCGGACGCCACCGATGTGGGTGTCCTCACGGGCGAACCGCCGGGAGGCCAGCATGGACGGGCTGTTCCAGCGCATGACCTCGTCGACCACCCGGCCGACGCCGAGGGCGCCCGATCGCAGGGAGCGCAGCGTTTCGTGGTGGGTCAGGAGTGCCAGGACGGTGTTGCCCACGAGGTTCGCGCTGTTGTCGTACCCGGCGAACAGGAGAAGGAAGGACAGGGCGACGAGTTCCGGTTCCGACAGCTGGTCCCCGTCCTCGCGCGCCGTGATCATCTGGGTGAGGAGGTCATCGCCGGGGTGGTCGCGCTTGCCGGCGATCAATTCGACGAGGAAGCCGTGCAGGTCGTGGAGTGCCCGGCGTGATGCGAGGGCCGCGTCCGCGGCAGGGGAACGGAGGGCGTCCGTCCACGTCCGGAAGTCTCGGCGGTCCTCCTCGGCGATGCCGAGCACGTCGCAGATCACCGCGAGTGCCAGTGGCATGGCCAGGGCAGTCATGACGTCGGCCGAGCCGTCCCGCAACCGGTCAAGAAGTTCGTCGGTGCGCTGCTGGATCGCCGGCCGCAGTCGGCCGACGCTACGGGGGGTGAATGCCGGGGAGACCAGGCGGCGCAGGCGGGTGTGGTCGGGCGGGTCCATGTTGAGCAGGTGCGCGTCGAGCGATGGCGGCATCGACGTACCGTGCTTGCCGGTGCTGGTGGAAGTCTGCTTGTTCAGCGACAGCCGTTGGTCGGTCAGTGCTGCTCGAACGTCTTCGTAGCGTGTGACCACCCACACCGGAGCTCCGTCCGGCGTTACGGTGCGCGCGACGGGGCAGGCCTCCCGTAGGCGTGCGTAGCCCGCATGGGGGTCGGCCAGCAGCGCACGGCCGAACAGTGTCGGGGTGCCCGGAGTCGGATCGGTGCCTGTCATGAGGCAGCAACTTCGGCGGCGGCTCCGGTGAAGCGCTCGGTTATGTCGGCAACCACGGGAGAGGTCTTGTAGGCGACCGCCACCTTGACCAGCCAGGAGACTTCCTCTGCTGGGTCGACGGCAGTGGGGGTGTGGAGGGTGGGAGCGGTGGCCGGCACGAGGGCCCCGGCAGTGTGTGAGCGAAGAGCGACGCTCATCTGAGCGGCCTCCACGGCGGCCTCGACATCGGCGGGCGTGAGCTTCCGCCTCCGTGCGAGGTCCCGTGCCTCCTGCACGACTGACTCCGTGAAGTACGGGCGCAGCCTGAGCTGGGCATCGCGGATCTCCACCCGCTGGCGGGTCACGAGTAGGTCGAGGTCCTGCAGCGTGTCGGCCTCGTGGCTGTCACGGGGCCGGAGGACCATCCGTCCCGCGCGGATCTCGATCCTGGGACGTGAGAGCAGGGCCCGGGCGGACCGGGGCCCCTGACGGTCGTTCGGCGTGAGGAGGACGATTTCCGGAAAGGCAGCGGCGAGGTCGTGCCACAGAGGGTAGAGGCGCTTGTAGGCCCGGTACGCGACTGCGAGATCCTTCAGGCGACTCGCTCCGGCGCCCCAGCCGGGCATGGTGAACCCGATGGAGAAGAGCATGGCCGAGACACTGGCGGACAGGGGTGCCGCGATGCTGCTGACGTCGTGCAGGGGGGATGTCGCGAACAGGTCCCAGACCATGTTCGCGACCTTGGGCACTCCGTAGCCGAGACCGAACCAGGCTCCGAGGGCGACGGTCAGAAGACCGCGGCGCAGCCACAAGCGGTCCACCGCCGCGGCATAGCGGCGGCACAGCACGATGAGCATCACCATGCTGGTTGTGAAGAGGAGCTGGTAGCTGAGCAGGAACATGGAGATGTAGGGCACCGCTTCGAAGGTGACGTCGAAGTCCACCGGGTGCTCCGCGCCGTCGACGTTGCCGAGGAAGAAGAACACGGTCATGACGACGAGCGTTGCCAGCGAGTAGCCGACCCCGATCCAGTGGCGCAGCCGGAGCTTTCCCTGGGCTGAGGACCAGGACACCAGCAGGGCGATGAAGCCAGTCACGCAGACTGCCACACAGATGTAGATGATCAGGGTGGCGATGTTCGGCACGCCGAGGATGTGATCGATCCCCATGTAGATGTGGGGCGAGGCGAGGACGAACGGGGCGGCGAACGTGGCGATTGAGAGGCAGAGAAGCTGGAGTTCCCTGTTGCGCCAGTCCCGTGCCAGATCGCGGACCTTGTAGAAGAAGGCACTCCACGTGATGACCGACAGGATGCCGTAGACGACGGTGAGCAGCAACAAGGGTCAGGTCCTTCGTGAGGAGTTGCGTTCCAGCGCGGCGCCGATGTGCCGGACGAGGTTCGCCATGCCGGGGCTCACGGGTTCCTGTCGTGCCTGGGGGGCCGCGCGGCCGGCCCGCAGGGGAATGAGGGAGGCGACCAGCTCGGCTGCCCGCTCCTCCTGGCTGGTGTAGACCGATCGGGCCAGGACCGCTTGGACGAAGCGCGGGTCGAGGGTGGGCATCAAAAGCCGGGCGACCTCGGCCTGGTCGGCCTCGGTGGAGCCGTGTTCCAGCAGCATGTGGCCGAGCTCGTGCATGACGATGTGTTCCCGGTGAGCCGTGGACGTCGCCTCCGTGTAGAGGACGTAGTCGACATCGTCCGTGGCCACCCACAACCCGCAGGGACCTTCCGGGCGGACAGCCAGTGGCATGGGGACGAG
This sequence comes from Kitasatospora sp. NPDC001159, assembly GCF_053598235.1. Taxonomy (NCBI): domain Bacteria; kingdom Bacillati; phylum Actinomycetota; class Actinomycetes; order Kitasatosporales; family Streptomycetaceae; genus Kitasatospora; species Kitasatospora sp. NPDC001159. Next base: position 45,341 of record NZ_JBSFJV010000063.1, on the reverse strand, counting down.
CGAGATCGGGCGCCCTCGTCGGCGTTCGACGCTGTCGACCAGCGTGTTGATGCTGAACGGGCTGGGGAATTCGATCTGGGCCACTACGTCGGCGCAGCGCTTGCGCAGTTCCTTGTCGTTCAACTCCGCTCCCCACAGGCATTCGATCTGCTGCCATCGGACAAACTTCACGACATCCCCCGGTCGCGCTGGTGGGACTCCCGTGGCGGCCGGTGAGGGTGGCGAGAGGGGAACCCAGCGAGTGGACCCTGCCCGGCGTGGCCGGGCAGGCCGCGTTACATGCGCTGCCGCGGGTTTGCCCTGCTGAGGAGGTCCAGCATGGGCGACAGGGCCTGAAGCGCGTCCGAGGGCAGGCCAGCGACCTGGCGCATCGCGACGCTCCTGGCTCCTACGGCCTTCAAAGCTCCCAGGAGCAACAGATCGTCGGGGTCGGCGGCAGGAATCGTGTCGTCGACGAAGTAGCCGGGCGGGAGACTGATCGTGCCGGCGAAGTCGCGCAGGGGCTGGCGCAGCTGCTCGTCCCACTGTCCGGACCGCAGGGTGGCAAGGTCGGAAAGACTGATCTTGCAGCCCTTGGAATCCAGGACCGTAATGCGGGCCTCGTCATCGAGGGGTGCGGCCGTGTCAGGCTGCAGGACCTTGAGGACGTCGTCCAGCCGCTGAAGCACCATGGCGGGCAGTGACGCCGACGCCTGTCCGGCGGTCGCATCGTCGCCTGCGGACAGGAAGTACGAGATCGGAACCTGGTAGACGTTCGCCAGGGTGGTCAGGGCGTTGATCCCCGGGTTGGCGACCTTGCCATGGCGCAGGTTGTGCACCGTCTGACGGCTGATGGTGGGGCTGCCGGGATGACGTCTCGCATGCTCCTGGCTGGCAAGCTCCACTGCGAGGTAGTCCCGTGGACCGGTTCCGTCGGGGTGCCCGGTGCTCATGAGGTGTTCGAGTCGCTCCGCGATGGTACGGCGGTGAGCCGTGGCGCTGTCCTCGGCCATCTTCCTGTGCGCTCCTTCGCGGCGTGGGGGCTGAAGCACTGTCAATCATACGTGAAAAGTGGTCAGTGAGGCCGCGCGCTCTCATCAAGGATCCTTGACAAGGTGGGGTCCGTGTATGCACGATCGGTCGCGACGCCGCACCGGACGGTGAGGATTCGTACAGCGTGGACGGAGCAAGTACGGGGGCCGTCCTGCCTGTTACGGGGGAAGATCCCGCCGTCCGGTCGGTGGGCCGAAGGGTCCGCGTGCTCGTTCGGGCATGCACCGTCGCCAATGCGGCCCGCGGACACACTGGGCGCCGCGCGGTCAGTCGCCGCACTCGGGGGGTGTCCTGGCGATGGAGGGGGAGCCTGCTCATCGACGCCCCGGAGAGCCTCGCACACTGCTCCGGCTGCGAGTACGGCATGTGGCTGCGCGGCGGTGTCACCCGGTGGAGCCCGTCCCGCTCGCCGACATCCCGCCCCTCGTGCTGTCCGAAGTCCTGCGCGACGTCGACGAAAGGCCGCCCTTGGGCGCGGAGCATTCCCACTACCGGCCCATGCGTCCGGGCGAGCCCTGGTATCCAGCGCCGCTGGCCGATCAGCGGTGCCACGCCTGCGAGCGCGCGCTGCGCGCGTCATGAGGAACTCGATCCCCGTCTGTCGGCCGCGGCCAGCCGCGTTGCCCCGCCGTGCCCGCCCGGCCGTCGAAGCTCCCGCTGGCGCGAGCGAGAATGCGCCGTCCGGGTGAGGGCGCTGACGGGACGTCGTGCCGCCGCAGCCGCCCGGCAGTCGGTGAGGAGAGGATCGGCTGCAGGCACGTTGCCCGGATGAGCCACGAATCGGAGTTGATGCCCCGTGTTGGAACGCAGTCGCGACAAGGACCAGACCGCGGTCACATTCGTCCTGCCGCCGGGCCACCCGGCAGGAGAGACCAGTGTGGTCGGTGACTTCAACAGCTGGCGGCCCGGGGCCCACAGGTTCAATCTCCGTCAGGACGGCTCCCGTGCGGTCACGATCGACCTTCCGTCGGACAGGCAGTTCGCCTTCCGCTATCTGGCGGCCGATGGCTGGTGGTTCGACGAGGAGACGGCGGACGGCCACGACGGCCGCAACAGTCTGCTGCACACCTGAGACTCCCGGCTTTCAGCTCGGGGGTGCCAGTGGGCACCCCCGGAACGCAGTAACGCCACCGGTCGCAGGAGTCTGACAGAGTGCTACCAGGAGCGGTCGGCACGTTGGGGTACTGGGTCGACTCCGGCCTGCTTCAGGATCTCTCAGGCGGTGGAGGCGGATTGGCCAAGCAGCGGCGGGAGATCCCGGCTTCCGCAGCGACGTGTGCGATCGGACGTCCGGCGTTGATCCGCAGGCACAAGCGCAGACGTCCTTCGGGGGTGAGCGGTGCGCTCCGATGCCCCCGGATGGTGGCGCTCCTGGATTCGGCGGCCGCGTTCATCGGGAGCCCTGGGATCTCAGGGCTCCCGTGTGAGCGGCTGTGCGTGGAGTCAGCGTGCCAACCTTTCGATGGCCGCTGGAGTGACGGGGGTGAAGAAGTTGACGAGGTTGCCGTCGGGGTCGCGGAACAGCAGCGACCGGTTGCCCCAGGGCATCGTGGTGGGCCCGGTGACGAAGTCGGTGACGAAGCCGGTCAGATTCCGGTGAACGCGGTCCACGTCCTCGACGAGGAACTCGGTGATCACGCTGTGGTTGTCCGCCGGGCGGGCGGAGCCCGGGGCGAACAGCGGGACGGTGCGGGTGCTGGCGATCGCGAGGGTGGCGCCCGCGGTCTTGAGCTCGGCGAAGTCCTCGGTGGCCCACATCGCCTGCACCCCCGTGGCGCGCTCGTAGAACTCGACGAGGCGCGCGACGTCGCTGGTGATGATGCGGATCGAGACGAAGTCCATAGGGATCTCCTTGGCTGTACTGGAGGCATGCACGTCGCAGGCTAGGAGAAATAGTGGACAGAATCGGTCCACTATTCGCGTTAGGTTGTGCACATGCCTCGACCCACTGGCCGCGTGCTGACACTCCTGGAGCTGCTGCAGTCGGGCGGCACCCGGACTGTGGCCGAACTCGCCGACCGGCTCGGCGTCGAAGGACGCACCGTGCGGCGGTATGTGGACCAGCTGATCGACCTGGACGTGCCGGTGGAGTCGGTGCGCGGCCGCTACGGCGGGTACCGGCTCGCCCCCGGGTACCGCTTGCCTCCGCTCATGCTCAGCGACGACGAGGCACTGGCCGTGCTGCTCGGCCTGGTCGCCGGCCGCCGAGCAGGGTTGACGACGACGGAGCGCACGGCAAACGAGACGGCATCGGCGAAGATCCGGCGGGTGCTGCCCAAACGCATCGCCAGTCGGCTCGACACACTCCTGGAGGCTCTCGCCTTCACGGATCAGCCCGGCGACTTCGACACCCCGGACGCCGGGGTCCTGCTCACCATCGCCGATGCGGCGTGCTACCGCCGACCGGTCCTGATCCGCTACACCGACCGCGACGGACGGCGCAGCGAACGCACTCTGCACGCGTACGGGATCGTCGCCCATTCGGGCCGGTGGTACGTCACGGGCAAGGACGCCCAGATCGGCGAGGACCGAACCTTCCGGCTCGATCGCATCGCCGACGCGAGGACCCTGCCCGGCTCTTTCGAAGCGCCTATGGGCCCCGGTCCGGCACAGCGCGTGTTGTCAGGGTTCGCCACGGCTGAGTACCAGCATGAGGTGACCTTGCGGATCCACGGGACAGTTGAGCAGATCCGCGCCCACCTGCCCGCCAGCGTCGCGAGCCTGGAGGAGCACGAGCCCGCCGCAGGCGAGGACCGGGCGGCCGAGCGCTGGCTGCACGTCGAGCTACGGGCGGAGCGACTCGACTGGTTGCCTCCGGTGCTCGCCTCACTCGACCGGCCGTTCGTCATCGAGCGCCCCGACGAACTGCGCGACCTCGTCATCGCGCTCGCCGGTCGCCTCGCGTCCTGCGCCCGCCAAGCCTGACAGCAAGGAACCGATGTCATGAGATGGCACACCAGTTCCCGCTACCGCCACCCATCAGGCGGGCGGGGTACCCGGCTCCAGCACGGCTACGAAGGAGTAGGACCAGCCCGGAATGAACTGCGAGGTCGTCCAGCTCCCACCGGCCGGCGACGGCCGGACCCTGGCCCGCGCCTCCGTGCGGTTCGTACCGGTGACGGTGGAGGAGCGCTCGCGGACCGGCGGAGAATGGCGGGCGTGACAGATGCGACAGATGTGACAGGAACGACGCTCAACCTGTGGAAGCAGCCACTCGGTGAGGTGCCGGCGGAGGTGTGGGGCCGCACCGAGCTGACCGTGCTCATCCTCGCCGAGACCGGGATCTCCGAACTACCGCCCGGCATAGCCGGGTTGACCCGGCTGCGCACGCTCGACCTCGGGCACAACCGGCTCACCGAGGTGCCCGCCGAGTTGGGGGGCCTCTCCGGGCTCGGGGACTTCCTCTACCTGCACGACAACGCGCTGACCGAACTGCCCGAGGCGCTCGGGCTGCTCACCGCGCTGCGCTACCTCAACGTCGGCGAGAACCGGCTCACCGAACTGCCCTCCACCATCGGCGAGATGGCCGGTCTGGTCGAGCTGCGTGCGCAGCACAACCGGCTCACCGGGCTGCCGGAGTCGATCGGCGATCTCGGTGCGCTGCGCGAACTCTGGTTGCGTGGCAATGAGTTGGCCTCGCTGCCGGACTCCGTCGCCCGACTCGCGGAGCTGCGGGAGCTGGAGCTCCGGGAGAATGCCTTCACCGAGCTCCCCGCCGTGCTGGCCGGGCTTCCGCTGCTGCGCAGGCTGGACCTGCGCGGCAACCGGATCGTCGAACTGCCGGACTGGCTGGCCGATCCGACCGCGCTGCCCGCGCTGGAGAAGCTCGACCTGCGGTGGAACGAGGTGCGACCGTCCGGCGGGCTGCTGGAGGCGCTGGCCGCGCGTGGATGCGTCGTGCTGTGCTGAGCCCGGCTCCGATGCGGCCGGAGAACGTGCGGCCGCAGAGGTGAGGCCGGGAAAAGATCAACAAGAGTGCCGAAGACCTGCTACCGTGGACGCCATGAAGCGCGCTGCACTCGTCACGACGACGCTGGAAAGAGTCCCGGCGCGCTGACTGCTGACCTAGTCCGAAGCCCCGGGGCGAGTGCCCCGGGGCTTCGCCGTTTTCCGGATCCACTCGCCCGCGGAACCAGAGTGGAGACCACCCTCATGAACAACCAGCCCCTGCGGGACCAGTCGATGCACGACCAGCCGATGCGCGACCACCGCAAGCTCGGCCGCGAGCTCGACCTGTTCGACACCGACCCGCTGATGGGTTCCGGCCTGCCGTACTGGCTGCCCGACGGCGCCGCGATCCGGCACACCCTGGAGGAGTTCATCCGCGGCCGCGAGCGTCGGGCCGGCTACCGCCACGTGTACTCGCCGGTGCTCGGCAAGCGTGAGCTGTACGAGATCTCCGGCCACTGGGACCACTACCGCGAGGACATGTTCCCACCCATGGAACTCGGCTCGGAGGAGATGGTCCTGCGGCCGAGCCTCTGTCCGCACCACGCGCTGATCTTCCGCTCCCGCGCCCGCAGCTACCGTGAACTCCCGCTGCGGATGGCCGAGTTGGGCGGCATGTACCGCTCGGAGCTGTCCGGCGTGCTCGGCGGACTCACCAGGGTCCGGGCGATCCAGCTGAACGACGCGCACGTCTTCTGCACCCCCGAGCAGGCCGCCGACGAGGCCGTCGCCGCACTGGAGTTGATCCGCGAGGCGCACCGCGCGCTCGGCATCGTGCCGGTCCGCTACCGGCTCTCGCTGCCCGGCGAGGGGGGCAAGTACGTTGCGGAACCCGCGCTTTGGGAGCGCGCCACCGCACTGCTGACCAATGTGCTGGAGCGTTCCGGGGTGCCGTTCGAGGCGGCGGAGGGCGAGGCCGCGTTCTACGGGCCGAAGATCGACGTGCAGATCGCCGACGGCGCCGGGCGCGAGTTCACCCTCTCCACCGTCCAGATCGACTTCCATCAGCCCGAGCGCTTCAACCTGCACTACATCGGCCCGGACGGCGCCAAGCACCGCCCGGTGATGGTGCACCGCAGTGTCATCGGCAGCGTCGAGCGGGTGGTCGCCCACCTGATCGAGCTGTACGGCGGGGCGTTCCCGGCCTGGCTCGCGCCGGCCCAGGTCGTGCTGGTGCCGATCTCCGACGCCGAGGTCCCGCAGGCCGAACGACTGCGCCGGCGCTGCCTGGACCTCGGACTGCGCGCCGAGGTCGCCGGGCCCGAGCACGGCAGCCTCGGCGCCCGGATCCGCGAGGCCCGGCTGGTGCCCTACCAGGCCGTGATCGGGGCGAAGGAAGCCGTGGACGACCGGGTCGCGCTACGGCTGCGGGACGGCCGCCGACTGGAGCCGATGGCGGCCGAGGAGGCCTGGGCGCGGATCGGCGCGCTGGTGGCCGGGTGCCGCGCCGAGCTGTGGGAGGACGAGGCTCCCCGGTGAACCAGTTGCATGCGTACGACTAGTGCGGTGCACGGTGTGTCGGTCGGGCCGGGGGCTTCGGCCGCCCGTCGAATGGGCGCGGCGGCCGAGTCCACGGCCACCGCTGTCCCCACGGTTCCGGAGGTACCTATGCGCAGTCCGCGCAGGTTCGTCGCACCCCTGCTCACTGCCTGCCTCACGCTCGCCGGGGCGGTGGCCTCCGCCCCGGCTGGCTCGGCTGATCTCCGCCCGCTACCCGCACCGGACGTCCAGTACTGCGCTGCCGTCCTCGGGCACCTGCCCGAGGCTGACGGCGCCTCCCCAGCGCTCGGCCGGGCCTGTTCGGCGGACTCCCGCGCCGACGCGCTCGCCCTGGCCGACGGCCGGAGCCGTGCGGCGGAACAGCCGGCCGACCGTGCGCTGCTGCTGGAGGAGTACGAGGACGTCGACTACGGCGGCGGCGTCATCTACTCCTCTACGGGGATGCCGGGTCGGTTGAGGGACATCCCCGAAGTTGAGTGGTGGATGTCCCCCGGGCCGGGCTCCGGGGGTTCAGGAACGGGCGGTCAGTAGGACTGCAGCTCGATCAGGTGGCCCTCCGGGTCGCGCAGGTGGGCGCTGCGCAGGTTCGGGCCCCATTCCGGGCGGTCGGTGGCGGGGACGGCGAGGGTGCCGCCGTGGTCGAGGCAGAGGGCGAGCGCCTTGTCCACGTCGTCCACCCGGAAGACCAGCATCGCGGAGTCCTGGGCGGGGGCGGCGGGATGGGCGGGCAGGCCAGTGGTGCCGAGGGTGGATGCCATCGCGGAGCGGTCGTAGAGCACCAGGACGGCCTGGTCCTCGACGTCCCAGTTGGCGTACGGGCCTTCGGGCGTGCCCTTGACGAGGGTGGCGTCGGTGAGTGCGGGGAGGACTGCGCGGTAGAAGTCGAAGCACTCGGCGAAGCGGGTGACGAGCAGGCGGGGGTACAGGGCGTCCACGGCTGGAACTCCTGGGGTCGGAACCGGCTGGCACGATTAGTGGGTCGACACCCACTATAGGGAAGGACCCTAGAATTCCGCCATGGCCTCCGAGACCCCCGCCCCGCCCAGCGGGCTGCCGCCGACCCTGCTGGACCTCAGTACCTTCCTGCTCGCCCGGATCGGTCGGTCCGCGCGCGGCCGACTCGCCGAGCAGCTGGCCGAACGCGATCTGCGGCCCTGGGACTTGACGGTGCTGGCAGCGCTCGCCGACTTCGGGCCGCAGGCGCAGCGGGACCTGGTGCAGCGGCTGGGCATCGACCCGAGCGACCTGGCGAAGGTCGCCGACCAGCTCGGCGTAGCCGGGTACGTCGAACGCACCCGGGACCAGCGGGACCGGCGGCGGGTGTCGGTGTCGGTCACCGCGGCCGGGCGGGCGCTGCTGGCCGAGTTGGAGGCGCGGGCGAGGGCGGTGCAGGACGAGGTGCTAGCGCCGCTGGACGCGGGGGAGCGGCGGGTGCTGCAGGAGCTGCTGCTTCGGGTGCACCACGGGATGGAGGAGCGGCGCGGCGCCGTGTGAGCTCAGGCGCTCGGTGGTCCGGGGCGGCGGGCGCCGGCGAACTCGCCCGCCCAGCGCGGGATGTCGAGAACCTTCTCGACCCGGGCGATCAGCGTGCCGGTGCGTTCGGCGTGGATCATCGCGCCGTCGCCCGCGTAGATGCCGACGTGGTGCAGTGGCGCGTCGGGGCGGGAGAAGAACAGCAGGTCGCCGGGGGCCAGGGCGTCGCGCTCGACCGGGGCGCCGAGGTGGAACTGGGCGACGGTGTAGTGCCCGAGCTCGACCGTGCCCTGGCTGGCCCGGTACCAGCAGTAGAGCGACAGGCCGCTGCAGTCGAAGCCGACCGTGGTCTCGCCCAGGCACTTGCCGTTGAGGTAGCCGTTCTCGTCGTCGCAGAAGCCGAGGCTGGGGCCCAGCCGGTCGCCGCCTCCCCAGGCGTACGGGATGCCGATCTGGGCCGCGGCCACGGCGGCGACCCGCTGGCCGAGGGCGGCGGCGGGCTCGGCCGGGGGCGCGGCGTGGGCGGCCGCCTGCGCGGCCGGGGCGAGGGCGGGGGCGAGGCCCGCCCCGAGGGCGAGGCCGAGCATCCGGCGCCGTCCGACGCCGGAGGCCTGGTCGCGGCTGGGCGGTTGGGACTCCATCGGTCGACTCCCCGGGGCTGCTGCGGTGTTGGTGTGGGCGTCCGTGCGGGTCCGCGTGAGCGGCCACGGTCGGGCGCGGCGGTGCTCGTTTCGGACGGGCACTCGGACGGGCACCAGGATCGCGGTCCGGCGGGCCCGCGCGCCATCACCCGCAACGGTGAATCGTGGGCACACTGGCCTTGGCGCAGCCGGGAGTTCGCCGTAAATCCGTTTGACCCCCGTTCGTGAGGGGCCAACGATGAGCGCGAACGTTCGGCCAAGACCATTGGAGGACCTCATGAACAGCGCCGTCAAGCTGGTCCGCAACACGCGCCTCACCCCGGCCGTCGACTACGCGTACGCGGCTCTGGTCGACGCTCCGGCCCGCTCGCTCTGGCTCGCCGGGGCCTGCCCGCTGGACGATGAGGGGCGCACGGTCGCCGTCGGTGACTACGAGGGTCAGGCCCATCAGGTGATGCGCAATCTGATAGCCGTGCTGGAGGACACGGGCGCGGGGCCCACCGACATCGCGCGGACCACCGTCTACGTGGCCTCCGGTGACCAGGCGGACCTGGTCAAGGTGTGGAACGTGTACCGGGAGTACATGGGGGAGCACGACGCCCCCAGCACGCTGCTCGGTGTCTCGGTGCTCGGTTACACCGACCAGCTGGTGGAGGTGGAGGCGGTGGCCGTGCTGCCATGACGACGTGACGGGCCCCGGGGGCTCGGGTTCAGGAAGTGGCGAGCAAGGCGTCCAGCTTCCGGTAGCCCTCGACCACGCCGCGCTCCGTGCCGCTGGCCAGGACGGCGTCTCGGGCCGCCAGGTTGTCGACCACCGACAGCACGGTGACGCGGGTGCGGCCCTCGCCCGCGGGTTCGAAGACGGCGGTGTCCAGCGACACGCCGTCCGGCACGCCCTCGAAGGTGAAGGTCTGAACGAGCCTGGTGGCCGGCCGGACTTCGTGGAAGGAGCCGTAGAAGGCGGCGACCTCCTGGCCCTCGCGGTGCATCGAGTAGCGGTAGTGGCCGCCGGTGCGGGCCTCCCAGGTGTCGATCTTCATGTCGAGGTCCTGGGGGCCGAGCCACTGGGCGACCAGGTGGGGCTCGATCCAGGCCCGGAACACCCGCTCCTGCGGGGCGTCGAACTCGCGGACGATCCGGATGGTGGGCAGCGTCGGGTCCGCTTCGATCCGGGTCTCGTGGCCGGTGGTGGAGGTCATGACGCGGCTCCTTCGTTCTTCTCGGCTCGGGTGGGGCGGGGTTCGTCGGCCTTGGTGTCGGGGCTGTCGCGGGCGGTGTCGGTGCCGGCGTCGGTGTCGTCCATGGCAGCGAGGACGGCGTCCAGGCGGCTGAAACGTTCCTCGGCCTGGCGGCGGTAGCGCTCGATCCAGCTCGTCATCAAGTCGAGCACCTGCGGCTCCAGGTGGCACGGCCGGCGCTGGGCGTCCCGGCTGCGGCTGACCAGTCCGGCCTCCTCCAGCACCTTGAGGTGTTTGGAGACGGCCTGCATGGACATCGCGTAGGACTCCGCCAGTTCACCGACCGTGGCGTCCCGGACCGAGAGACGGGCGACGATGTCGCGCCGGGTCGGATCGGCCAGGGCGACGAACGCCCGGGAGAGCTGGTCGACGGCCACCGCACACCTCTGTTCATCCTCAACCGATTGGTTGAGGGAAACGGTACTCCGGCGCTCCGGCGTATTCAACCGCTTGGTTGCGGAAGGAATGCGGGTTGGATTCTCGGCTGATGATCGATTGAAAGAAACCGATCGTTCGGTTTCATGATGGCAGTGGGGGCGCGACAGGAGGGTTCGTCGCCGATCGGCGGGGTGGCGCCACTTCCGTTTGCCCGATGGGTAACTGACGGATCGTGGGGGAGAAGTAAGGGGGCGGGTGGGGGAAGTGGGGGAGGTTGAGTCGATTCCCCGTCATCGTCTTGTCGCCCACGAGTTGCCCGTAGCTAAGGTACGGGGTGTTTGGTTTTGTTTTGCGGGAGCTCAGGGTGGGGTGGTTGCGGTGGCACGGCAGGAGCGGGCGCTTCGGACGCGTCGGCTGATCCTGGAGGCCGCGGCGTCGGTCTTCGACGAGTTCGGCTACGAGGGCGCCACCATCGGGGAGGTGGTCTCCCGGGCAGGGGTGACGCGGGGTGCGGTGTATTTCCATTTCGCCTCGAAGCGGGATCTCGCGCAAGGCGTCGTGGAGGAGCAGTTCGTCCAGGACGACGTGCCGGAACGCAGCTGCAAGCTCCAGGAGTTCGTGGACACCGGGATGGTCGTCGCGCATCTGATGCCGCGTGACCCGCTGCTCAGCGCGGGTGCCCGGCTCTCACTCGGCCAGGACGTCCTCGACGACCTCGGCGGCGGTGCGATCCCCGGTTGGACAAGCCGGATGGGGGCGCTGCTGGCCGCAGCAGGCGAGCGCGGCGAGCTGCTCCCGCACGTCGTCCCGGCCGACACCGCGTGGCTGGTCACCGCGGCCTGGACGGGTGTGCAGATCCAGTCGCAGAAGCTCTCCGGCCGCGCCGACCTGGAGCGGCGGGTCTCCGGGCTGTTCCAGCACGTGATGCCGAGCGTCGCGGTGCCCGGTGTGCTCGGATCGCTGCAGATGGGGCCGGACCGCGGCGCCCGGGTGGTCGCCGAGGTCGCGGCAGCCCGCGCGGCGGAGGAGGCCGGCGAGGAGCCGGCGGAGCCTCAGGCCGGGGCCGCCGAGGCGGCCCCGAGCGGAGTCGGCGCGGGCTGACCGGTCCGGCCCGAGCCGGGCGCACGGAAGGTCGAATGTCAGTGCGGCTCGCCATGATGTCGGTATGAAGGACGCAGCCACCAAGGCCTCCCCCGCAGCCCTCGCCTCCCCGGAGGCCTACGCCGACGCCGTCGCCACCGCCGTACGGGCCGCCGCCGCGTACTACGCGGACGGCTCCACCCCGCTCGGGGACGACGAGTACGACGCCTTGGTGCGGACCATCGAGGCGTACGAGGGCGAGCACCCGGACGAGGTGCTGCCCGAGACGCCCACCGGCAAGGTGGCCGGTGGCGCGGCCGTCGGCGACGTTCCGCACAGCGCGCCGATGCTGTCGCTCGACAACGTGTTCTCGGCCGAGGAACTGGAGTCCTGGGCCGCCGGGTTGGAGCGCCGGCTCGGCCGCCCGGTCGCCGCCTGGTGCGTCGAGGCCAAGCTGGACGGCCTGGCCGTCGCCGCCCGCTACCGGGCCGGCCGACTCACCCAGGTGCTCACCCGGGGCGACGGCCTCGCGGGGGAAGACATCAGCCACGCCGCCGACACCGTGCTCGGCCTGCCCGCCCAGCTCGCCGAGCCGCTCGACGTCGAACTGCGCGGCGAGGTGTTGCTCACCCACGAGCAGTTCGAGCAGGCCAACACCGTCCGCACGGTCCACGGTGCCACCCCCTTCGCCCACCCGCGCAGCGGCGCCGCCGGCACCCTGCGCGCCAAGGACCGCCCGTACCGGGTCGAGCTCACCTTCTTCGCCTACGATGCCCTCGGCCTGCCCGGGCTCGACCACGCCGCGCTGCTGGAACGTCTGGCCCAGCTCGGCGCCAACACCGCCGCCAGCACCGAGGCCGCCCCGCGCCGCTGCGCCACCCTCGCCGAGGCGGAGCAGCGGATCGAGGAGATCGCCGCCCTGCGCGCCGCGCTGCCCTTCGGGATCGACGGCGTGGTGGTCAAGGCGGACGCGGTGGCCGACCAGGAGGAGGCCGGCTCCGGCTCCCGCGCGCCGCGCTGGGCGGTGGCCCGCAAGCTGCAGGCCCAGCACAAGGTGACCCGGCTGCTCGGGGTGGAGTGGAACGTCGGGCGCACCGGGATCATCGCGCCCCGGGCGGTGCTCGAACCGGTGGTGATCGACGGAGTCACCGTCACCTACGCGACCCTGCACAACCCCGCCGACATCGAGCGCCGCGGCCTGATGATCGGTGACCAGGTGTTCGTCTACCGCGCCGGCGACGTCATCCCGCGGGTGGAGGCGCCGCTGGTCGACGAGCGCACCGGCGCCGAGCAGCCGATCGCCTTCCCCGAGGTCTGCCCGCGCTGCGGCGACGCCATCGACACGTCCGAGCAACGCTGGCGTTGCGTGCGCGGGCGTGGCTGCCAGGCCGTCGCCTCGGTGATCTACGCGGCCGGGCGGGACCAGCTCGACATCGAGGGCCTCGGCGGCACCCGGGCCGCCCAGCTGGTCGAGGCCGGGCTGGTCTCCGACCTCGCCGACCTGTTCACCCTCACCCGGGAGCAACTGCTCACCCTGGAGCGGATGGGCGACAGCAGCGCGGACAACCTGCTCGCGGCCATCGAGACCTCCCGCACCCGGCCGCTGAACCGGGTGTTCTGCGCCCTCGGCATCCGCGGCACCGGCCGGACCATGTCCCGCCGGATCGCCGCCCACTTCGGCAGCATGGCCGCGATCCGCGCCGCCGACGCCGAGGCGCTGGCGGCCGTGGACGGCATCGGCGTGGAGAAGGCGGCCGTGATCCTGGCCGAACTCGTCGACGTGGCACCGTTGTTGGACCGGCTGGCGGCGCAGGGCGTGGGCACCGAGGTGACCGAGCCGGCCGCGGCCGCTTCGGCTGCCAACGCTACGGCTGAGGGCGAGGCGGCGGGCCCGCTGGCGGGCCAGAGCGTCGTGGTCACCGGCAGCATGACCGGCGCCCTGGCCGAACTCTCCCGCAACGCGATGAACGAGCTGATCGAGCGGGCGGGTGGCAAGGCCTCCTCCTCGGTGTCCAAGCGCACCACCCTGCTGGTCGCGGGCGAGAAGGCGGGCTCCAAGCGGGCCAAGGCGGAGGAGCTCGGCGTGTCGACCACCACGCCGGAGGAGTTCGCGGCACTGGTGGCCGACTTCCTGGCCTGAGTCGCCCCGGGCGGGCCGGGGCAGGCGGGGAGAACGGCTTGATCACCGGCGGTGCCGGTGCGGTAGGGTGACCGACGCCGAACACGACCGCGATGCAGGAGGTGAGCCCCATTACCGGTATGTCCGAGCGGGTGCTCCCGGAGCGCGGCCGTGCGGGCGCCCCGCGCGCGTAGCGCGGGAGCGTCGACGGCGTCGGCCCTGGCGGGAGCCCTGACGGAGTCCTCCGTTCTCCTCCCATCCTGCCCAAGGGGTTTCCTTTGCCGGTCTTCTCCTCCGCCGCTCTCCGTTCCTCGGTCGTCTCCCGGCTGCGCGCCGCCGGTTGCGTCTTCGCCGAGGACGAGGCGCGGATCCTGCTCACGACCGCCGTCACACCCGCCGAGCTGGCCGCCATGGTCCGCGCCCGCGCCGAGGGGCGGCCGATCGAACACGTCGTCGGCTGGGCCGAGTTCGCCGGACTGCGGATCGCCGTCGACCCGGGCGTCTTCGTCCCGCGCCGGCGCAGCGAGTTCCTGGCCGCCGCTGCCGCCCGACTCACTCGCCCCGGCGCGCTGGTGGTCGACCTGTGCTGCGGCAGCGGCGCACTCGGCGCCGCCGTCACGGCCACCGCCGGGCACCCGGTCGAGCTGTACGCGGCCGACCTGGACCCGGCGGCCGTCCGCTGCGCCCGCCGCAACCTGGCCGGAACGGGCGCCCTGGTCTTCGAGGGTGACCTGTTCGCCGCCCTGCCCGACGCGCTGCGCGGGCGGGTGGAGGTGCTGATCGCCAACGTCCCGTACGTACCGACCGGCGACATCGAGCTGCTGCCGCCGGAGGCCCGGCTGCACGAGGCCCGGCCCGCGCTGGACGGCGGGTCGGACGGGTTGGACGTACTGCGCCGGGTGGCCGCCGAGGCGCCGGGCTGGCTGGCGGCGGGCGGGTCACTGCTGTTCGAGACCAGTGAGCGGCAGGCGGCGGCCGCGCTGGGCGTGGCGCGGGCGGCGGCTCTGAGAGCGATGGCGATCCGGGAGGAGGAGCTGGACGCCACGGTGGTCATCGCGACCCGGTCGTGAACGACGAAGGTCCCGGCCACCGCATCCCCGTGACGGTGGCCGGGACGGGTGGTCGGAACTCGTTCCTTTGATCCCGCGCCCTCAGATCCTGGCCCCGTACACGCGGTCGACCGGGATGGTGAGCAGCACCCGGCGGTCGGCGACCATCGCCTCGCGGTACTCCGCCCAGTCGGGGTGTTCCCCGGCAGCCCGGCGGTAGTAGTCGACCAGCGCCTCGACCTCGGGCCCGTGCGGGTCGGTGCCCGGCCCGGTGAGGGTCGCGACGCCCTCGGCGGTGACCCAGGAACGGCCGTCCGATCCGGTCACCTCCAGGCTCACCCGCGGGTCCCGCCGCAGGTTGGCGGTCTTGGCGAGCCCAGCCCGGGTGGAGACCAGGACGGCGTTCGCCTCACGGTCGTAGTAAGGCATGACGGGGGAGAGCTGGGGCCGGCCGTCGGCCTTGATGGTGGCGAGGATGCCCAGGCGGCTCTGCGCGAGCAGCGCGTACGGGTCGTAAGCGGTGGCGGTCATGGCAGCATCATCGGGCTTCACACCGGTGTGAAGGTCAAGGCGCGGCAGGCGTGTTGCGCTGTGGGCATCCCCGGAGCGGACGGTGGGGATCTGCGGAATCCGTCGATGGCGGCGGCCGCGGCGGGCTAGGGTCGGGAGGCGACAAGGAGTGATGATTCGTCACCGAGTGCTGTTCGAACCGAGAGGGCACCGTCCGATGGCCGCCTCCCACCAGCCCAAGGAACTCCTGGAGTTCTCCGACGACCTGCACTGCAAGGACGTCACCCCGCTGCAGAAGTTCCTGGCCGCCCGCCTCGGCGAAGTCGTCGCGGCGCAGCCCGAGAATAGCGACGCCCGCTTCGCGGCCGAGCGCCTCGCGGACATCACCGCCGGCGACTGCATCCAGCTGGCGGACCTGCTCGGGGCCTGGGAGGAGGTGATGGTCGAGGGCAGGTACGACGAGCCCGGGCAGACCCAGCGGCTGCGCCAGGACATCATGCTGTGGTGGGAGCGGCTGTGCGAGACGGCCGACCGGTTCCGCGGCCACCCTGCCCACAAGCCGCGTTGGCGTGCGCTGGAGTTCATGAACCTCGCCCACGCTGAGTTCATGGCGAGCCTGACCGACTCGGCGGGGGGCGTGTACGGGGACGGGGCACACCCGTAAGCCCCCTTCCCGTCACGGTGTTGACGCCACGTCACGCCACCCGTTGTGCCGTGCGACAGAAGTGCCTGCTGGGACACCCCGCTGGACGCGGTGGCCTCCCGCTTCAAGTGGAGCCCCTTGTGGGTCAGATGGTCTCCAGCTTGCGAACGGCCTCGGCGAGCGCGGCCGCGGTGCGGTTCACGTCCTCCTCGGTGGTGCGCCAGCTGCTGAACGCCGCGCGCAGGGCGGGCACTCCTGCGTAGCGGGTGGGGGTGAGGAAGGCCTCGCCGGAGAGTTCGGTGGCGAGCGCGGCGAGCCGCTCGGGGGTGGGGTCGGCGGCCAGGGTGAAGCACACGACGTTGAGGCGGACCGGGGCCAGCAGGCGCAGGCCGTCGATCGTCTCCACTGCCTCGCCGAGCGCGCGGGCGCCGGTGATGCAGCGCTCCACGATCTCCCGGTGGCCGGCCCGGCCGTAGGCGCGCAGGGTGAACCAGGCGGCGAGGGAGCGCAGTCGGTGCGAGTTCTCGGGCGTGAGGTGGACCAGGTCGGGGTGCTCGCCGATCGGGCCGAGGTAGGCGGCGGCGTTCTGGAAGACCCTCGCCTGCAGGTCGCGGCGGCGGGTGAACTGCACGGCGCTGTCGTAGGGCACGTTGAGCCACTTGTGCAGGTCGATGCAGACCGAGTCGGCGAGGTCCAGCCCGGCCGTCAGCCCGGCGTGCTCGGGCGAGAGGGCGGCGAAGGCGCCGAAGGCGGCGTCCACGTGCAGCCAGAACCCGTACCGCTCCCGGAGCTCGGCGATCGCGCGCAGGTCGTCGAAGTCGACGGTGTTCACCGTGCCCGCGTTGGCCACCACGATGCACGGGCCGTCAACCTCGGCGAGCGCCCGCTCCAGCACGGCCACGTCCACGGCCTCCCGGCCCGGCAGCGTGGGCACGGCGGTCAGCGCCCGGCGGCCCAGGCCGAGAACGCTCAGCGCCTTGGACACGCTGGAGTGCGCGCTGCCCGACAGCACCCTGACCCGGCCCAGCGCGGCGACCCCGTCCTCGGCCACGTCCACGCCGATCCGCTCGCCCAGCCACTCCCGGGCGATCGCGAGGCCGACGGTGTTGGACATGGTCGCGCCGCTGACGAAGGTGCCGCTGTGCGCGGGGGAGAGGCCGAACAGCTCGCGCAGCCAGCCGACCGTCTCCCGCTCCAGGTGCTGACCGGCAGGGTCCAGCGAGGAGTTGGAGTTCTGGTCGGCGGCGGAGGTCAGCCAGTCGCCCGCCAGCGCGGCCGGGGTCGCGCCGCCCGTCACGAACCCGAAATAGCGCGGCCCGGCGCTGGCCGACAACCGCGGCTGCCAGCGCTCGCCGAACTCCGCCAAGGCCGCCCGCAGACCGTCGGCGTCCTCGCGCAGCGGCTCCGCCGAGGTCGGCTGGTTCGTCTGCTGCGGAATCACCGGGCGGTCGTCGAGGCCGGCGAGGAACGCGACGGCCTGCTGCCGGGTCTCCTCCAGGAGGGCGGGCAACAGTTCGAGGTCGGCGGCGAGTTCGGGGTACATGGGGCTTCTCCGTTGATCGACTGTCAGCTCGAGGGTAGTGCGCGGGGGCTGTGGTGTCGCGGGCCAATCCGATGTCGGTGGCCTGGGAGGTCGGGAGATCTGCCGGCTGTCGGTGGATCCCGCTCCTGCACGACCCGCGCCCCGAGGTCCGCGCGGCGGCCGGCTACGCGCTGGCGACCGCGTCGGGCCGGGCGACGGAGATCGGTGCCGCCGTCCGGGAGCGGCTGGGCGTGGAGACCGCGCCGGTGGTGTGCGCGTCCCTGCTCTTCGCGACCGCGCAGGTGGAGCAGGGGGAGGCGTGGGGCCGGGTCGCCGAGTTGGCCCGGGGCCTGTGGTCGGACACCGGGCAGGTGCCGGCGGTCCGGATGAGCGCCGCGCTGGTCTGCTCTGCCTGGTCGACGGGCCCGTGCCCGATCAGCTGGGTTCCTTTCCGAGGGGCCATGGCGGCGAGGAGTCGCGCGGCAGGACAAATGCCGCGCCCTGGCCGGCCGGGGGCGCGTGGCAGGGCAGCGTGGACCAGAGGTTTCACCCGGACTACCGGTGGTTCGACTCGGAGGTCCACCGGCCGCCGTCGAGTGAACGGCGGCTGGTGGACCTCGAGAATCCGTGGTCGGCCCTCGCCGGCGAGTGGATCCGAAGCCGCACCAGGCGGGAGGCCGTCAGTCCAGTGCGGCTGCCTTGCGCAGCAGCACGGACCGCTCGCGGGCGTTGCGGCAGAGCCGGGCGGCG
The DNA here is from genome assembly GCF_053598235.1 of Kitasatospora sp. NPDC001159. NCBI lineage: Bacteria > Bacillati > Actinomycetota > Actinomycetes > Kitasatosporales > Streptomycetaceae > Kitasatospora > Kitasatospora sp. NPDC001159. The sequence continues at coordinate 27,458 of NZ_JBSFJV010000063.1, read as the reverse complement.
AGTTCCAGCTCGGCCCGGGCCTCGGTGGTGCGGTCGAGTCGGGTCAGCAGTTCGCCGCGCACGCTCGGGAGCAGGTGCGATCCCGACAGGCGGCCGGAGGCGACCAGGTCGTCGACCATGGACAGCGCCTCCTGCGGTCCGCCGGCCATCGCGACGGCCACGGCCCGGTTGAGCTCGACGACGGGTGACGGGGCCACCCGGCCGAGCGCCTCGTAGAGGAGCACGACCCGTTCCCAGTCGGTCTCCCGCACCGAGGGAGCCGTCGCGTGGCAGGCGGCGACCGCGGCCTGCAGTCCGTACGGTCCCAGGCCCCGCCCGAGGGTCGAGGCCCGGCCGAGCGCGGCCAGACCGCGCCGGATCGCCGACCGGTCCCACAGACGACGGTCCTGGTCCTCCAGGAGCACCGCCTCCCCGTCCGGTCCGGTGCGGGCGGGGAAGCGTGCGGCGGTGAGCTCGAACAGCGCCAGCTGGCCGTGCACCTCCGGCTCGGTGGGCAGCAGGGCGGCCAGCACCCGGGCCAACCGCACGGCCTCGTACACGAGATCGGGGCGCAGCAGGTGATCGCCGGTCGTCGCCGTCGAGCCCTCCGTGAAGATCACGTACAGGGCGCTCAGGACACCGCCGAGCCGCTCGCGCCGTTCCTCGGGCGGCGGCAGCTCGAAGGGCACACGGGCGGCGGCGATGGTCTTCTTCGCCCGGGTGATCCGTGCCTGGACGGTCGGCACGGGCACGAGGAAGGCCCGGGCGATCTCCTCGCTGGACAGGCCGCCCACCACGCGCAGGGCGAGCGCCACCCGGGCCTCGGGGGAGAGCACCGGGTGGCAGGCGGTGAACATGAGCGCGAGGACGTCGTCGTCGACCCGGCCGGGATCCCACGGCAGGTCGTCCGGCCGGTCGGGCGCGGCCGCCGCGCCCGCGCTGAACTCGCCGTCGGCCAGTTGGCCGGCGAGCATGGCGTACCGTTCGTCGAGCGCCGACCTGCGGCGGAAGGCGTCGATGGCCCGCCGCCGCGCGGTCGCCAGCAGCCAGCCCGCCGGGCTGGCGGGCGCGCCGTCCCGCGACCAGGTGACGAGGGCCTCCGCCAGTGCCTCCTGGGCGACATCCTCGGCGAGTGTGAAGTCCCCGGTGTAGCGGGCCAGCGCGCCGACGATCCGCGCGGACTCGATCCGCCAGACGGCCGCGACGGCCCGCCGAGCAGCCTCGGCGCTCGGCGGGCCGTCCGTGGACGCGGACATCAGAGCTGGCCGGTCCGCTCGCGCCACGCCCGCTCCTTGATGACCCACTCGTTGTCCTGCGGGAACTCGTCGATACTCGGCACCCGGCGGATCTCGCACTTCGATCCGGGGATCGCCGGGATCCGCTTGGCCCACTCGACGGCCTCCTCCTTGGAAGCGACCTCGATCACGTAGAAGCCGCCGAACAGCTCCTTCGTCTCACCGTACGGCCCGTCGGTGACCACCGGGGTCTCCCCGCTGTAGTCGACCACCACGCCCTGGGACGGGTCGTCCAGGCCCTCGGCGGCGACGAGCACGCCGGCCCGGATCATCTCGTCGTTGAAGCGGCCGATGGTTTCGAGCATCGACTCGAAGGGCGTCCCCATCATCTTCTCCAGCGACTCGTCCGTGCCGCGCATGATCAGCATGTACTTCGCCATCTTCGGTCTCCTTGATCGGGGGTCGGCTCTCGACCCTCTCAGCCCTAGGTCGAACGGCGCGGGCCGCGGATCGACACGGCGGACGGATTTCGAGGAATTTTTTCACGCGATGCCCGCTACGGGGCGGCACGGGAGCGGCTGGGGGTGTTGCGGTCGTGACCAGCTCGGTGACGGCGCCCCGGATCGCCTCGTCGTCGACGAAGGCGCGCCAGTCGGCGGAGGTGCTGAGGCGGTGGTCGCGGGTGAGGGCTTCGGCCAGGACGGTGGCGGCGGGTTGGGCGGCCGGACCGATGCGGGTGAGGTGACGGACAGCGGCCAGCATGGCCGGGAGGTAGGAGCCCTGGGTGAGGGGGCGGCAGACGGCGAGGAGCGCCGGGACGGCGGTGTCGGTGTCGCCGGTGGCGGACCACAGGGCGTAGGCGGCCTCGACGCTGACCCAGGCGTCGTCGCTCGCCGCCATCTCGCGCAGCCGGTGCGCGTACGGGGCGGCGTGCGGGCCGAGCTCGGCGAGGTGGCGCAGGGCGGGGCCGGGGAAGCGTCCGTCGTCGGCGGCGGGGCCCAGGACGGCGAGCGCGGCGTCGGGGTCGCCGCCGAGGCGCCAGTAGGACCAGGCCGCGAGGTCGGCGTCGCGACCGCCGGCGGTGGCGTGGACGAGCAGGAACTCGCGGGCCGCGCCGCCCGCCGGGCCGATGCCCGCCAGGGCGGTCGCGGCGTGCGTCCACGTCGACTCGCCGTCGAGCAGGTCGAGCAGCTCCGGCAGGGCGGCTCTCGCGGCCGGGCCCCAGACAGCGAGCACCTCACAGAGTGAGCGGACCAGCGGGCCGTGGTCGGCGTCGCGCAGCCGGGCGCGGATCGCGGGGACGAGGGCCGCTGCGTGGTCCCGTAGCGGGATCAGCAGCTCGTGGAGGGCCGGGAGTTGGGGCCGGTGGCCGTTGCCGAGACGGGAGCGGTGCGGGGAAGAGGTGTCGAAGCCGAGCCTGGTGCCGGTGAGCCGGTCGGCGAGAGCGGGGACGCAGCGTGGGTCGCCCATGCGCGCCAGCGCCCATATCGCCGGGTCGGCGACGGACTCGCCGGTGCGGGGCGTCAGGGTGGCACGGTCGTCGATCAGTTCGGCCACCGCGTCGGCGTGGAACACGGCGGACGGTCCGATGCATGTGGCCAACTCAGCCGCGCGGTACCGGACTTCGGTGTCCGGGTCGTCCAGCCGGGCGGCGATGCCCGGTAGCAGAGCGGGTACCGGGGAGCGACGGCGGGAGAGTAGACCACCGGCCAGTGACAACGCACTGGCGCGCTGCTGCGGGTCGGGGTGGTCGGGCCAGGAGACCGAGGACGTACGAGACCAGGGCGTCCGGGAACAGGGCGTCCGGGAACAGGTTTGCCGTCCAGTCCTGGATCCCGACTACCCCGCAGCCTGCCTCGCTGGTCTCCCGCCACAACTCCACGCCGGGGTCGCGGACCGCGTCCAGGACGAGGTCGAGGTGCCGGGGCGCGAGGTCGGGGTCGGCGGGGGCGAGGGCGTGGACGGCCGCCAGCCGCAGCTGCGGCTCGGGGTCGTCCAGCAGGCCGTGCAAGAGGGCGAGGGCCTCGGCGACTCGGCCGCCGGTCGGTCGGCGCCGGGTGGCGGCCCCGAGGGCGAGGTCGAGTCGGGCGGCGGCGTCCTGCTCGACACCCCACTGCGTCAGCAGCGCGGGCAGGATCAGCTCGCCCGGGCCGCCTGACACGCCGACAAGGTGGACGGCCGAGCGGCGGATCCCGGGCTCCGGATCGGAGAGGAGGCTCAGGGCGTCGGGCAGCGCCCGCTTCCAGGCCAGCCCCCAGCCCGGATCCACCCGCTTCGCCGCGACGTGCGGGGCCGCACTGCTCAGATTCGTCATCAGCTCCAGCAGGTCGACCCGGGTCGAGACATCCGTCCGGGCGGCCAGCCCGATGAGGTACGGAAGTGCGGCGGAGGCGGCGGAGCAGATCCAACTGTCCCGGTGGAACAGGGCGTTGTCCAACGCACCGACAGCGGCGCCGGCGTCCTGCGGGTCGGGCCCGGCGCAACGGCGCAGCAGGCCGGGCACGTCCTCTGCGGAGCCGTAGTTGTGCCTGAGCCCCGCCCAGTCGATCTCGTCCAGTCCCTCCCACATGGGCCTGGACTCTACCGCCGGGGCAGTTCGGCCTGCCGAACCGCCTTCGAGGTGAAGGCGAAGGCCGCGCCGAGGCAGGAGAGGGCGCCGCAGCCGATGAACACCGGGGCCGCGCCCCAGGCCCCTATGGCGGCGCCCACCAGCGGGTAGCCGAGCGGTGCGAGGCCGACCATGGTGAGCATCACGACAGAGGTGACCCGGCCGAGGTAGGCGGGGTCGGCGCTGGTCTGGATGAGGGCGCTGTCCAGGCTGCCGAAGACGCCCGCGCTCAGCCCGATGAGTGCCGCCAGCAGGGCGGCCGCCCACAGGCCCGGGACCAGCGCGATGGCGGCCGCGCCCGCACTCCCGGCCAGCAGCGTCGCGACCATGGTCAGGCCCGCCCGGGGCAGCCAGCCGGCGATGGCGAGCAGGGCGGCGCTGGCGGCCGCGCCGGCGCCGAAGCAGGCGACGATCCAGCCGTAGCCGGACGGGCCCCAGCCGCGTTCGGCGTTGAGCAGCACCATGCCGACGTTGAGGGTGCCGGTGAGACCGAGCTCGCAGACCGCCCCGGCGACGACCAGGGGGCCGAGCAGGCGGTGGCGGCGGATGTAGCGCAGCCCGTCCAGCAGGTCCGCGCGGGCGGTGCCTCGGCCCGGCCGGGGCTGTACGGCCGGGGCTTCGAGCGGTGCATCGAGCGGTGTTTCGAGGGGGTGGATACGTACCGTCAGCAGCAATGGCAAGGAGAGGGCGAAGAGCAGGCCCGCGACGGTGAAGGCGGCGGCCGGGCCGCCGAGGCCCATGGCCAGGCCGCCGATCGGGGGGCCGGCGATCTGGCCCAGACGCATCGCCAGGGAGCGCAGGCCGGTGACCCGGGCGAGCTGGTCGGGGCTGGTGATCCGGGGCGGCAGGGCGCCGACGGCGGGGACGAACAGGGCGTCCACGGCGCCGAAGACCAGGGCTACCACGATCAGCAGCCAGAGCGCGGGCGAGGTCAGGGCGATGGCGGCGGCGACGGAGAGGATCAGGAGGCAGCGCACGGCGTCGCTGCCGAGGATCACCCGGCGGGGGTCGAGGCGGTCGGCGACGACGCCGCCGCCGAGCATCAGCACCGCCCGCGGCAGCGCTCCGGCGGCCATCGCCAGACCGACCTCGGTGGGCCCGGCGGCCTTCTGCGCGGACCAGCCGAGGGCGAGGAAGTAGACGCTGTCGCCGACCAGCGAGGCGGTGTAGGCGGTGAGCCAGCGTAGGACGTTGGCGTCGCGGTGGGCGGGGGCGTCGGGGCGTATCGGTGGTGCTGTCTCCACGGTGGCCATGGCGGGCTCCAGCGGGTCGGTGACGACAGTGGGTGGGGTGTGTCAGGGGCGGAACGGGAAGCCGTACAGGTGCACGGACACGTGCTCGCGGCCGTCGGTGTCGCCGGCCGCCCTCGCCGCCTTGCCGCGCTCCCGCCAGCGTCGGGAGAGCGCCTGCAACTCCTCGCCCAGTTCGGCGAGTTCGGCCGGGGTCAGGTCGAGCAGCCACTCGGCGCTGAAGGCCGCGTCGGTCCACTCGCTGCCCCAGGCGACGCGCTGGTCCAGGTACGCGCGGTACTGCGCGGCGCGGCTGTCGACCAGGCCGCGGGTGACCGCGCCGACGGCGGCGGCACCTTCGGGCGTACCGGCGAGGTCCGACTCGCGGAAGCCCCAGCCCTCCTCGGAGGCGACCTGCCACCACCGCTCCCGCCCGTCGGTGCTCTGCGCGCTCGCCTCGGTCACGAAGCCGTGCTCGGCGAGCTTGCGCAGGTGGTAGCTGACCAGGGACGGCGCCTGGTCGACCTGCTCGGCGAGCTGGGAGGCGGTGGCGGGGCCCGCGGCGTAGAGCAGGCGGTAGAGCTGCATGCGCAGCGGGTTGGTGAACGCCTTCAGGCGGGAGAGGTCGGTGATCCGCTCGGGCTCGGGCTGCTGGGGCATGCCACCACGGTAGATCCGAAGGGAAGATTGCGCAATAAAGTTTTCGGATCTTTCGCTGGATTGGGCGGGGAGAGTGTGACTGGAAGTCCTAGCTGGCGATTGGAAGCTGTAGTTGGCGGCGCCACTGTCCAGCACGGACCGTCATCTGTGAGCCGTGACACGTTAGTTGGAACTTGGTCCCGGCTGTTGGAACCGGAGCGCTGGTCGGATGCCGATGGGGCGAGGCCGGCGGCGGCCGTCCGGGCACTACGCTGCACGCGTGATCGAGCATTCGAACGTAAGTCTCGCCGACCTTCTCGACCGCCGTGCGGACGGGCACGAGCCCGCGCCAGAGGCGGTGCTCACCGCGCTGTTCGAGGGAGGGGCGTTCGTTCCCATCACCGACACCGGATCGGTGATGTTCCTCCCCGACGACAAGCAGCCGCCCACGCTGCTCGGTTTCACCGACGCGGCGCTCGGCACGCAACTACTGCCGGAGGCCGCCGGGATGGTGTACTGCGACGCGGCGCGGCTGAGGGACATCCTGGAGAAGACCGGCGTCGCCCGACTCGGGGTCCGCTCCGGAAACGGGCAGGCGATCTTCCCGGAGCAGGTACTGCGGGACTGGGCGGCCTACGGGCCCGGGGCGGAGATGAAGCGCGACTGGTCCAACGACCCGGTGGCGGTCGCCCTGCGCGACGCAGTGGCTAGGCGGATCCGCGAGTTCCCCGCCGTCCGCTCGGTGTGGGTCGCCCAGGTCCGGTGGCGGGCCAGCGGCGAGGAACAGCTACTGCTGCACGTGGCCGTGGACGAGGAGCTGCCCTCGGCCTCCGCGACCCGCCTGACACAGCTCCTGCTCCGCGAGGAGGTGGAGCTCGGCCCAAGGCATCCAAAGGTCGGGATGCTCAACCTGAACACCACCACCCACGCCGACACCATCGCCCAACTGGACCGGGAGGGCCTGGACACGGTGCGCCACGACGTCGGGTCGGGCCAGGTCCACGTGATCTCCCGCGAGTACGACGACCCGGCGGTGGTCCTGGCGAACGGGGCCGCGACCCAGCCCCGGGCCAAGCGCCGCTGGTTCGGCCGCTCCTGACTGGGCGCCGCCGGGCGCTCTCCTGCGGATTCCGCCGGTTCCAACATGAATGGCAGGCCACCACGGGTTGCAAGAAGCATGACCAGGTGGTTCCAACAAGCGTGTCCCACAAGGTCAGAATCGCCAGGTCAGCACACCACCCTGGTTCCAACTATCGTGTCCCGGCTCAATCTGTGACTCAGCAAGCTAACTGGCGCGTCAGCACGACATCCGTCGTCCGGGTCGTGTCCCGTGAAGTGGTGTGGTGGTCCGTTCGCCAACGGTCCTTCGGCGGGCGGTAGTTCCCGCCGAGCGAGCACGCCGATCAGGTCCTGACCTGGCTACGGGGCAACCCTCTGTAGAAGTCCCGCGTTCAAAGAACCGGTACTCGGGGCCGCCGGTGCGAAGGCGAACTGCGAGCGCACGGTGCTGCCCGGCGACCTGTTCGATCGCGGCTGGCCCCGCCGCCTGGTGGCGGCGGGCTTCGACCCGCGGCTACCGACTGCCTGACCGAAGGCCTGGCGGCTTACCTCGGCGCGGACGACGCGGCCGGTCTGCTCACGTCCGTGGGCACGCTGTCCGCCCGGGGCGGTCGGGAGCAGGGCCGGGATGTCACGAAGACCCCGTAGGACCCCGCCATCGCCTATGCCAGCGACCTCTGGCGCGGCGGTCTCGGGCCCGGAACGGACGAGTGGCTGTACCACCATGGGTGGGCGACGTGGTCGACCTCCCTCGCAGAGGTGGGGGAGGCCTGCGGTCGTCCCATGCCGGAGGGGTTCGGTCGCATGTCGGGCTTCATCGGGGCCGTCCGCCTGGCTCGCTGACGAGGGAGCCCGTAGACCGTTGGGCCGACGGCGGCCCAGAACCAGGCCCGGATGACGTACGCGCTGCTCGGGGTTCCAGTTGGTCCCGCCGTCGTCCATTCAGATCGCGTCGTCGGCGTTCGCCGCTCGTAGGCCTTGGGGCCTTATCCGTTGATGCTCCACAGCGGTACGCACGGGTGGACAGCGACGCCACCTGGTCCACCGTCGCGGCGATCCGGGCGTAGATCCCGTTCCCGGGTTTCGCTCCACTGGTGTACACCGTGGCCTTCGGCCGCAACTGCCCCACCGGTGTTGCCCGACCGCCACGCCCCCGAACGTCGGTGCCCCGACCGCGGCGAAGGCCTGCGCACGACTGAGCTTCCCGGGGACGGCCGCTCCTTCCCGGCTCGCGGGGCGTTAGGGGACGTGAGGGCCGGCCCCGTACTCCCTTCGGTCAAGGGGGTACGGGGCCGGCCCTGGAGTGCCGGTGTGCGGCTGGCCCAGGCGCGGGGGGTTAGTTGAGGGTGGCGAGGGCGGCGTTGTAGTTCGGTTCGTTGGTGATTTCGGCGACCAGTTCGGTGTGCAGGACGGTGTCGTTCTCGTCCAGGACGATGATGGCGCGGGTGGTCAGGCCGGTCAGCGGGCCGTCGGTGATGGAGACGCCGTAGGTGGTGTGGAAGTCGTGTCCGCGCAGGGTGGAGAGGGTTTTGACGTTGTCCAGGCCTTCGGCGCCGCAGAACCGGGCCTGTGCGAACGGCAGGTCGGCGGAGATGCACAGCACCACGGTGTTGTCCAGCGCGCCGGCCTGGGCGTTGAAGGTGCGTACCGAGGTCGCGCAGGTGGGGGTGTCGATGCTCGGGAAGATGTTGAGGATCTTGCGCTGTCCGGCGAAGTCCTTGAGTGAGGTGTCCGTGAGGTCCGGGCCGACGAGTGTGAACGCCGGGGCCTGGGTGCCGGGCGCCGGCAGTGTGCCGCCGATCTGGACCGGGTTTCCCTTCAGCGTGACCTGAGTCATGAAAAGCCTCCTACCGGCGGTATACGGGTGATGACGTCGCTGATCCTACTGCCCGTCCCGGCTTCCGGACGCGGGGTGGCCGAAGGCCGGGTACGAGAGGAGGCCGGGGTGCCCGTCCCCGGGGCTGCCGCTCTGGGCTGGCACCGCCGCCCCCGGGGACTGCCCCCTTGGGCCCGCACCTGCCCGAGGTGCAGGCTCGTCCGGATTCGCGCGTACTGCCTGTCCGAGACCGTGGGCGGATCGTCGCACCGGTGGCCAGGCCCCAGGGAGGGGCGGCCGGCGTTCGGTCAGGTGGAGGCGTCCGTCGCGGGTGCGGGCCGAGGCGGTGTTGTGTCCGGTCCTGGCCGCCGGGTCGCCCCCATTTCGGCGGGTCGGTCGCAGGTGCCCGGGGAGCGGTTGGGCGTCCGTGTGGTGTGGTCGGCGTCCGGCGCCGCGCGTCGTCGTGGTGGTGACCGGCGGTGGGTGGAGGCCGAGGTCGCTCCCGCTTCCTGTTCGCGGGGATCAGGCTGACGGGCCTACGGGGTGGTGGGGAGCGGCCTGCGGGACGTTCGCTCGGCCGCCCGCGCTCCGGCGTGTCCCGTCCGGGGCACCCGCCCGCGTCCCGGACACCCGCCCGCGTGGTGGGGGTCGCCCGAGCGGTGGGGGCCGCTCAGGCGTAGCGGTCGAAGAGGGCCTGTAGGTAGTCTTCCAGGCGCCCGCTCAGTAGGCTGGGAGTCAGGTCGGTGCGGCCCAGTTCACGCCAGGGGGCGGCGACCTTCTCGGCGTCGGGGGCGAAGGCGAGGGCGTCCAGCAGTCGCCAGTACAGGTGGTCGGCGCCGATGGCGAGGTGCCCGCCGGCCTGCTCGTAGGCGTCGGCGAAGGCCATGCCCGCCTCCACGCCGTGCAGCAGCGCCAGGGCGGTGGAGCAGTGGGCGACGTCCAGGTCGGCCGGGCCCCAGGAGGTCTCCACCCAGTCCACCACCCCGCTGAGCGTCAACTCCTCGCCCGTGCCGGTGAACAGCACGTTGCCGGGATGGAAGTCGCGGTGCAGGAAACACGGGCGGTGCGCCGGCACCTCGCGGCCGATCACCTCCACCGCCCGCGCCCACAGACCCGGGCGGCCGGTGCGGGCGGGCAGCCGGACGCGCTCGGGCGCCGTCCACGCCTGCCAGGCGCGCGGGCGATCCGCTGCGGACACCTCGACGGCGTGTACGGCGGCCAACTGGGCGGCCAGCAGTGCGATACGGCGTCCGACGTCGCCGTCCTCACACACCCGCACCCCACCCGCGAGGTGGCTCATCAAAAGCGACGGATACTCGCAGCAGAGCCCTTGCGCATCCACGGCCAGCAGCCGCGCCGCCGGTACCGCGCTCGCCCGAAGCAGGCGCAGCACCCCGGCCTCCCGGGCCAGCAGGGCGGGCGCGTGACGACGGTAGAACGGCTTGACGAAGGAACGCAGTACCAGCGCGTACGGGGCGCCGGCACCCTCGATGTCCAGACGGCGCATCCGCGAGGTCCACCCGCCCTTCAGGGCCGTCACCCGCACGATCCGCTCACCGGGCGCGAGCACGCCCTGCACCCACCGGCGGGTGCCGGCCCACCCCTGGACATCGCCCTCGATCATGTACCGCAGCCTACGCCTCGCCCCGACCGGGGCGCCCCGTTGCCTCGGCCGGCGGACCCGCGCCCTTTCGGCCCCAAACTGACGCATAATCAAATCCCTGTGACGCGCGCCGAAATACGCCCGTTCCGATCCGGCGCGACGTTTGACGGCGGCCCGACAGCACGGCTTGGGTGGAGACCCGGAGCACACCGGCACAAGCGCGTAGGGGAGCCCGCCATGCCCGGGAAAGTCGTCTTCGAGACCATCGGAGGACCCGAGGTCCTCACCGTCCGCGAGGTACCCCTGCCCCAGCCCGGCCCCGGCGAACTGCGCATCCGCGTCCAGGCCCTCGGCCTCAACCGCGCCGAGGCCCTCTACCGCGCCGGCACCTACCTGGAAACCCCCAAGCATCGCCGCGGGCCTGGCCGACGGCACCTTCGAGCCCGCCGTGGACCGCGTCTTCGAGGGCCTGGACACCATCGCCGAGGCCCACCGCTACCTGGAGGCCGGCACCCAGGTCGGCAAGATCGTCGTCACCGTCACCGACTGACTGTGACTGCAGATTCGCGTGGAAGGTGATCAGCCATGGCCATGAAGTCACCCTGACTGCCAAGTTCCACGGCTACGGCGTCCGCTGGGACACCGGGGCCCAGTGCTACCGGGTGCGCAACGAGATGGCCGGGGAGCGGCTGCGCAGCACCGCCACCGGCGAGTTGGCCGCCTTCAGCTCCTTCGACGCCGCCTGGGGCGCCTGGAAAGTCGTCGAGGTCCACAAGCGGCCGGGGGAGTGACCATGGCGAGAGGTGCCACGGCAGCTCGAACCCCGCTCTCCATCCGGCACTTCGGCCGGCGGACGACGACAAGGACGGGTGTGCCGGCCCGGACGGCCACGGTGGCGGCCGATCTGCCGCCCCGGGCACTGGAGCCGCCGCCCAGGCAGGAGGCCGCCCGCCCGTACAGCGGGCGGCCTCCGCGGTGTCACCTCAGAGAGCGTGGATGCCCTGCCCCGGCGTCAGGATCCCCGCCGGGTCGAACCGCCGCTTGGCCTGCTCCACCCGCTCCCACAACCCCCCGTAGTGCCGCCGCCAGTGCGCACCCGTCATCCCCGGCACCGCCCCGATCAGATACCGCTTCCCGCCCAGCTCTACCGCCCGCTCGTACAACCGCCGGTTGCGCTCCAGCATCCCCGCCGCGTCCGCCCCCGGCCCAGGGAACGCCAGCAGGTCGAAGTGCCAGCCCACCGCCTCATCCGGCAGCACCGCCAGCGGCGCCTTCACCCGCTCCCGCGCGTACGGGTAGAACAGCAGCAGCCCCGCCCCCAGATCTGCCGCCGTCAGCACCCGCGCCGCCTCCTCCATGAACACCCGCGCGCTCGACGCGGGCAGGAACAGGCTCAGCCACGGCTTCGGCAACCCCCACAACCCCGCCGCCCGCAGATACCCCGCGAACGCGTCCACCCTGAACGCGTACTGGCGCCAACTCTGCTCCACCACCGACGTCTCACCCGCCACCGGCCTGAGCCCCGCCAAAAGCGCCTCCCGGTCCACCGGGCGCCCCGCGTCCCCGAACGTCACCAGCTCCGCCGTGTACCGCCACCGCTGCCCATCCGCGCTGCGCACCACGTTGCCGACCTGCAGATCGAAACGCCCGTCGGCCAGCACCCGCTCCTGTTCGGCGAGGTAGGTGTCGAGGTCGTCGTAGACGAGGGTGAAGACGGTGGAGCGTTCGCGCACCTGCACCAGCGCGAGCGTGGCCCGCACGATGATCCCCGCCTGCCCGCCGCCGGCCAGCACCGCCTCGAACAGCTCCCGGTTGCGCGTGCGCGAGGCCGTCACCAGCTCACCCGTCCCGGTCACCACCTGAAGCTCCTCGACGGTGTCCACCTGCATCCCGTACCGCTGCACCGCCCCGCCGATACCGCCCACGCTCAGCGTCCCACCGACGGACAGGTGCAGATAGTCCGTCAGGCATGGCGGCACCCAGCCCTGGGCGAGGCCCGCGTCCGTCAGCTGCGCCCAGGTGGCGCCGGCCTCGACGACGGCCTGCCCGGGCCGGATCGAGATGACCTTGTCCAGGCCGCGGGCGTCGATCGCGATGCCGCCGCGGGGGTTGGCCTGACCGTAGTTGGAGTGCGACTCCAGCCCCGCCGCGCCGACCACCGCCGCATCGCCGCTCTGCCCGTTGACGGCCACCGGGATGCGGTGGCGGCGGGCGAAGGCGACCGTCTTCTGCACATCCAGCACCGACCCGGGCCGCAGCACCGCACGGGGCGCGGCGGCGACCAGGTGCCCGAAGTCGCAGGAGAACCGCTCCACCTCGGCGCCCTGCAGGATCACCGCCCCGTCCAGCGCCGGCAGCTGCGCCACCTGCGCCCCGGCTCGGCGGCCCACGCCCGGGCGACGGCGTTCCAGCCGACGACGGCGGCCCCGGCGCCGGCGATCAGGGCACGGCGGGACAGTCCTGACCTGCTCATATCAGAATTTCTCCGATCAGTCGTCACATAGGGATTGTTGTACCGCAACCATCCCGCGACCACCTACTGATCCGCACGACCTGCCGACCCCTCCCGCCCCTCCCGCCGCTGCGCGGCCCCGGCGCGACGGCGCGCCGGGGCCGCGGACCCTTACTGAGCCGCCTGGCCCAGTCGCCGCTCGATCTGCCGCAGGTTTGACATCGTGTAGTCCCACATGTGCCGCTGGTAGGCGGGTGCGTCGGCGGGGATGTGTGCGCAGGCGGCCTTCGCCTCGTCCAGCAGCACCTGCCGCGCCTTCGGCAGGTGGGCCACCCGCGGGCCCTCGGCCGCCTCCCGCAGGACGAAGGCGAGCTTGAAGGCGTAGACGCGCGGGCTGGCCGTGAAGAGGATCCGGTAGACCTGCAGCCCCTCCTCCCCTTCCAGGATCCGGTCGTTGTGGCTCATCAGCCGCACCCGCGCCCTCAGCACCAGGTCTGCATTCACGTTCAAGTCCCCTGTCCCCCTTCGCTGTCGCTCATCCATCCCACCCGCCCCCCCGCACGGCGCCAGGGCGCGATGGCTCGCGCGCCGGCCGCCCGGGAAAGCGGGCGGCGGCGCGTGGGCCGCGCGGGGGAGGGGATGTTGCACGAGTGTGCGCCCCGCCGGCGCGCCGGGACAAGGCGGAACAAGGGTGCGCTGCGTCCTACCGAAACCTGGGCCTGACCTGGCAGGATTGGGGTCGGCACCCTCCCGGGGCCCGGGTGGGAAAACCCGTTGCATCCCCGGGGAGCGCTGCGGGAGAGTGGTCGCGGACAACGCCGCACGCCGAACGCAGCGAAGGAGGGGAGCACGCCATGACCGCCGCAACAGCCCGAGCCACCCATGGCCGTGGCTATCGCCGCCTCCCGTCCGCGCGCCGCGCCGCCGCAGTCCCGCCCCGGGTGTACTGAGCGCCGCGCCGCCGCACCGCGCTATCGCCTGCGTTTCCTCCGTGCGGAGCAAGGGTGTTGACGCTGAGGGCGAGCTGGGCACTGGCGAGCCCACGGGCCTGTAAAGCCCCCGCTTCGGCTGTGGCGGTTCGAATCCGCCCTCGCCCACCGTTCCAATTAAGTGATCAGGAGTGAGTCTTGGACCCAGGTCTGATCACTGCGTGCATCCCGAACGGTGGTGGGTGCCCGACCGGTCGCCCGCGTTCTCGTTCCTCATGCCCCCGGGCGCCCGATGAGGCCTGGACGGTCCGATGCCCACGGCGATCGCTCCGGTCGTCGTGGGGCGGTGCCGATCGAGGCGCTGGTGGCCACCGACCCGTTCGTGCGCGAGGGCCTGGCCGAGTACCGGATCACGCAGTTCGTGGCCACCGTCACCGCGCCGGCCCTCGACGGCCACCGCGAACAGCTGCCCGCCTGAACCGAAACAGCCCCATGCGCCCCGCACTGCCCCGCGCGGTTCGGGGCACGGTCGCGTTCTGGCTACGATCGGTGAGCGCGGGGACGAGGACGTTGACGCGAGTTTCGGATTTCTGGCGGGAGAAGACGGATGGCACACGCACGGGCCGGGCAGCCGGCGCAGCCCGGTGACCTGGTGGACGTGGCGCGGCTGGTGACGGCGTACTACGCGCTGCAGCCGGATCCGCAGGAGGTGGCGCAGCGGGTGGCGTTCGGGACCTCGGGGCACCGGGGTTCCTCGCTGGACGCGGCGTTCAACGAGGACCACATCGCCGCGACCACGCAGGCGATCTGCGAGTACCGGGCGCAGCAGGGGGTGGGGGGCCCGCTGTTCCTGGGCGCGGACACCCACGCGCTGTCGGAACCGGCGAAGGTGACGGCGCTGGAGGTGCTGGCGGCCAACGGCGTGCAGGTGCTGATCGACGCCGCCGACGGCTACACCCCCACCCCGGCGGTCTCGCACGCGATCCTGGCCCACAACCGGCGCAGCCCCCGGGCGCTGGCGGACGGCATCGTGGTGACGCCCTCGCACAACCCGCCGCGCGACGGCGGCTTCAAGTACAACCCGCCCAGCGGGGGACCGGCCGGTTCGGAGGCGACCGGCTGGATCCAGGACCGCGCCAACGAGCTGATCCGCGAGGGCCTGCGCGGGGTGAGGAAGGTCCCCTACGCACGGGCGCTGGCCGCGGCCACCACCGGCCGCTACGACTACCTGGGCGCCTACGTCGAGGACCTGCCCTCGGTGGTGGACCTGGACGCGGTGCGGGCGGCGGGGCTTCGCATCGGAGCGGACCCGCTGGGCGGGGCGTCGGTGGCGTACTGGGGGCGCATCGCCGAGTCGCACCGCCTGGACCTGACGGTGGTCAACCCGGTCACCGACCCGACCTGGCGGTTCATGACGCTGGACTGGGACGGCAGGATCCGCATGGACTGCTCCTCGCCGGCCGCGATGGCCTCCCTCATCGGCCGCCGGGAGGAGTACGCCATCGCCACCGGCAACGACGCGGACGCCGACCGACACGGCATCGTCACCCCCGACGGCGCCCTGATGAACCCCAACCACTACCTGGCGGTGGCCGTCGACTACCTCTACCGCCACCGCGCCGACTGGCCGGGGGACGCGGCGGTGGGCAAGACGCTGGTGTCCTCCTCGATGCTGGACCGCGTCGCCGCCGACCTGGGCCGCCGGTTGCTGGAGGTCCCGGTCGGCTTCAAGTGGTTCGTCGACGGCCTGCTGGAGGGCTCGATCGCCTTCGGCGGCGAGGAGAGCGCCGGCGCTTCCTTCCTGCGCCGCGACGGCGGGGTGTGGACCACCGACAAGGACGGCATCCTGCTGGCCCTGCTCGCCTCCGAGATCACCGCCGTCACCGGCACCACCCCCAGCGCCTGCTACCGCGAACTGACCGCCCGCCACGGCGAGCCCGCCTACGCCCGCGTGGACGCCCCCGCCGACCGCGAGCAGAAGGCCCGCCTGGCCCGCCTGGCGCCCGAGCAGGTCACGGCCGGGCAGCTGGCGGGGGAGAAGATCACCGCCGTGCTCTCGAACGCGCCCGGCAACGGGGCCGCGATCGGCGGCCTGAAGGTGTGCACCGACAACGCCTGGTTCGCCGCCCGCCCCTCGGGCACCGAGGACGTGTACAAGATCTACGCCGAGTCGTTCCTGGGCGCCGACCACCTGGCGCGGGTACAGGACGAGGCCCGCGCACTGGTCGGCGAGGTGCTCGGCGCCTGACGCCGCGCCGTACGGGGCCGGGGCTGTTGGCCCAGGCCCCGTACGGCTTTCGGGCCCGCGCCGCCCGCACGGCTCTTCAAGCCCGCACCGGCTTCGCGCCGGCCGCCGCCGGTGCCGCCGCGCGCTGGTCGCGGGTGGTGGCCGCCGCGATCGCGCACGCCGCCAGCGCCAGCACCGCCGCCGCCAGCGGGAACCACCGCCCTCCCAGCACCGCGATCGCCGCCGACCCCGCCACACCCCCCGCCGCCGTGCCCAGGTACAGCGCACTGCTGTTCAGTGAGATCAGCAGCGGCGCGGATCCCGGGTCGATCGACGCCAGCCGGTGCGGCAGCGCCACCGACACCGCCCACCCCGCCAGCGGCACCAGCACCGCGTACGCCAGCGACCCCGGCATGCTGCGCCCCAGCCAGGGCAGTGCGGCGAAGGCGGCGGCGGCGAGGGCGGAGCCGGTCAGCAGCACCCTGCGCACGCCGGCGCGGTCGACCAGGCGTCCGCCCAGCCAGCTGCCGGCCACCGACATCACGCCGGTGGTGAGCAGGATCAGGCTCAGCCGGTTCGCGTTCCCGCCGGTGGCGCCCGAGACGGCGGTGGCCAGGTAGATGTAGACGGTCTGGAAGGCGAGGAAGAAGGCGAGGGTGGTGGCGGCGGCGCCGAGCACCCGGCGCCGGCCGAGCGGGGCGAGGCGGGCCGCCAGGGTCGGGGCGGCGGCGGGGGCGGGCAGGTCGCGCAGCAGGGCGGCGAGTCCGGCCAGTGCGGCCAGGCCGAGCGCGGTGACCAGCCACATCGTCATCCGCCAGTCGGCGCGTCCGACCCAGGTGCCCAGCGGCACGCCGAGCGCGGTGGCCACCGTCATGCCGCCGAGCACGGTGGCCAGCGCCCGGCCGCGCCGTTCGGGGGCGACCAGGGTGGTGGCCACGGCGTTGGCGGTCGGCGTGTAGAGGGCGGCGCCGGCCGCGGCGAGGACCCGGGTGGCGAGCAGCAGTTCGTAAGTGGGGGCGAGGGCGCTGAGCGCGTTGGCGGCGCTGAAGACGGCGAGCGCGGTCAGCAGCAGGCGCCGGCGCGGCCAGCGGGCGGTGGCGGCGGCCAGCGGCGGGGCCAGCAGCGCGTAGCCGAGCGCGAAGACGGTGACCAGCTGGCCGGCGGCGCCCACCGAGACCTGCAGGTCGGTGGAGACCGGGCCGAGGATGCCGGCCACGACCATCGAATCGGTGCCCATGGCGAAGGTGCCGAGGGCGAGCAGGAGCAGGCGTACGGGCACGGGAAAGCCCCCCGAGGCTATTGTTGGACAAGCATAGAACAGTTTCACTCTCGCCAAACAATCGGGGATTGGTGGATGATTGTCAAACCATCCCTGCTGTTGCCCGCCGTCTCGCTCCGCCGAGACCCGAGGACCGGAGTCGAGCCCATGACCGAAGACGAGCGGCTTCCCCAGCCCGCCACCGCCGACATCGACCTCGTCACGGTCCTGCACGCCCTCGGCGACCCCGTCCGCATGCGCCTGCTGCTCAGCTACGCCGACGGCGCCGAACACTCCTGCGACCCGCGCAGCCTGGGCCTGGACCACCTCCACAAGTCGACCGTCTCCCACCACATGCGCGTCCTGCGCGAAGCCGGCGTCACCACCACCCGCGTCGCCGGCCGCAACCGCTTCGTCAGCCTGCGCCGCACCGATCTCGACGCCCGCTTCCCGGGCCTGCTCGACGCGCTGCTGGCA
The DNA here is from genome assembly GCF_053598235.1 of Kitasatospora sp. NPDC001159. Classification (NCBI taxonomy): domain Bacteria; kingdom Bacillati; phylum Actinomycetota; class Actinomycetes; order Kitasatosporales; family Streptomycetaceae; genus Kitasatospora; species Kitasatospora sp. NPDC001159. The sequence continues at coordinate 9,947 of NZ_JBSFJV010000063.1, read as the reverse complement.
TCGGTGGGGGCGGCGCTACCGGCCTGAACCGGACGGGGGCGTCGGGCCGAGTGCCCGACTGGGCGTGCCGCGCGCGGGCATTTCGGGTGAGGTGGGCGACGGGCGAGGCCGCCGTGGCCCCCGGGCCCGCCCGCCCGACCCTGATTCGGAGTGATCCATGCGCCGCGTGCCCCAGCGCGCCGCCGCCGCGGCCGGCCTGCCGCCGGTCGCGCTCGGCCTGGCCGCCGCCCCCGCAACCGCCGTTGTCCCGGGCGCCGCCGTCCCGGGCGCCGTCCGCGCGACCCTTCCCCTGGTGCACTGCAGGCCCGTTCGGCTCCCGTTGGCCGGCACGATCGCCGGCGCCGCCGAGCGCATCGCCGTGACCGGCACCCTCGACGTGCGGGTGCGCACGCTGGCCGGCGGCAACGACATCGACGTCCAGGCCGTCAGCCGCCTGATCAACACCACCGGCCGCGGCCTCACCAGTGGCGGCACCTGCCGCTTCGTCGGCACCGACACGGAGCGCACCGAAACCCCGCCGCAGCCGGTCCGGCTGACCTTCGAGCCCGCCTTCCTCGAATTTCCGCCGACCCCGATCACCCCGCCGCAACCGGTCAGGTTCCTGGCCCTGAGCGTCCCCCCGCCGTGACGGCAGCATCGGCGCCGTCGCGGCCACCGTCAACGGCGGCGGAGGGGCGGCACCTGACCCCGCCGCCCCCGGCCTGAGCACCGCGGGTCCCGCGGCCCGGCTCCCGTGCCCCGGGCCGCACCGGCCGACCCCCTGCTCCTGCGCCGGGCGGACGCGCCCGCACCGCGCTCACGGCCGCCTCTGCCTCCCGGCCGAACGCGCCGCCTGCGCCGGTCCGCCCACGCCGCCTGCGAAGCGCCCCGCGGACACGGGGGAGGCGGAAGTTCCCCGGCGGCTGCCTGGAAGTGCGCGACACGGCACGGGCACATGAGCGACGCGAAAACCTCGCCTGCCAGGCCGCGGACGTGCGCCGTGCGCCGGACCGCCTGGAACGTGGCCCGCAGGCCTGGCCGGGCCCCCGCCCCGGGCGCGGTGGGCATGTTCAGTCACTCGACGGGCGGCGCCACCACCGTCCAGGCCCACTGCGCCTGCCTGGCCGCCCACTTCGACCCGCACCTGCGCGGGCGCGCCACCCCGCCGTTCGACGCGCCCTCGCCGCTTCGGCCCGAAGCCACCCTCGACGCCCCGCCCAGGCCCCGCGCGTAGGGTCCGTACCGTACGCACACACGAAAAGGACCGCATCATGCCGATCAGAGGCGTGCTCTTCGACGTCGACGACACCCTGTTCGACTACTCTGGCTCCGAGCAGGCCGGCATCCTCGCCCACCTGCGGCAGACGGGCCTGCTCGACCGCCTCCCCTCCCCGCAGGCGGCACTGACCCTGTGGCGCACCGTCATGCAGACCCACTACACGCGCTTCCTCGCCGGCGAACTCACCTTCCGCGGCCAGCAGCACGAACGCACCCGCCACTTCCTCACCCACCTCGGCGAGGACGGCGCCCAACACCTCACCGATGAACAGGCCGCCACCTGGTTCGCCGGCTACGCCGCCCACCGCGACGCCGCCCAGGCCGCCTTCCCCGACGCCGCCCCCGCCCTCGCCGCCCTCGCCCCCCACTACCGCCTCGGCATCGTCTCCAATTCCGACGCCGACCACCAGCGCCGCAAACTCCACGCCGTCGGCCTGCTCGACCACGTCGCCGACGTCCTCATCTGCTCCGACCAGCACGGCGAGGCCAAACCCGCCGCCGGCATCTTCCACGCCGGCTGCGCCGCCCTGGGTCTAACTCCCGACGAGGTCGCCTACGTCGGCGACAACTACACCCTCGACGCCGAAGGCGCCCACCACGCCGGCCTGCACGCGTTCTGGCTCGACCGCACCGCCTCCGCAACCCCGGTGGCGGAGGGCATCCACGTCCTGCACTCCCTGGAGGGCCTGGCCGGTGCCCTGTCCGCCCGAGCCGCCTGAGCCGCCTGAGCCGCCCGAGGCGCCTGGGGCGCGCGGGGAGTCGGCGGGCCGGGCTTCCCGCTCCGGTGTCCGGTGCGACCGAGGCTCCCGGTCGGTCGGCTGGGCGATGACCCGGCAGGGCCGGTGCATGACATTCGGCGGCGTCAGCTCCCCGGTCGGGGCGCCGGCCCGGGGGCTCGGCGGCTGCGAGGAGCGCGGTTGGCCGATCATCGCGCCGGGGCCTTGCACGTCCACCGAACCACGGGGCAGCGCGTCGGTGAGCTGCCCTGATCGGCCGCGACGTCCCGCTGCGGTCGGCCAGGCGCCCGGCGGCCCGGGTGCGGCGGCAGGTACCGGGGGTGGCCCGTGGGTGGTGGCCGCACCGCCCTGGCGTGCGGGACTCCACGGGCCGTATGGGTGGCAGGTCGGCCCGTCTGCCGCCTCAGGCCCCGCCGGATGGTGGCCAATTCGTGCTCTTGGAAAGGAAGTTGGCCTCTCCTAGCGTTGCCTCGGCCGTGCAGGGGGAACGGTTGCGACCTCCGCCCTGCACGCTGATCGGTTCGACCATCCGCGTCCATCCGGCAGGAGCCGAGTTGAACATCGACAAGCTGATACCGGGCCGCGCCGTGCGCATCGCGGCGGCCGTCGCGACCGCGGCGGCGTTCGCGTTCACTACGGGCGGTGCCGCGACGGCACAGAGCCCGGCACCCGCTGCGCAGGGGGGCGTCACCGTCACCGCGCAGCACCAGAAGGACCTCAACGAGGCCCTCAAGGGCCTGACCCCCGTGCCCCCGGAGGAACTCCAGCGCATCCTCTCGGCGGGCGGGAACGGCCTTGCCGCGCAGAGCATCGGCTTCAACGGGGCCTACGACCACATCATCAACGACAACAGCAACCAGTGCCTCGCGGTCCCGGGAGGCAGCACGGCGCAGGGCACGGGGCTGATCCAGTGGCCCTGCGGCACCTGGAACGACCACTACTGGACCGCGAACTGGCAGTTCAGCGCCAACAACTTCAACTGGTATCACGTCGTCAACTACAACAGCGGCCAGTGCCTGGCCGTCCCGGGCGCCAGCACCACCGCGGGCACCCAGGTCATCCAGTGGCCCTGTGGCAGCTGGAACGACCACTACTGGGCCTTCGGCATCGACACCAGCAACGGCAAGCTGCACATCGTCAACTACAACAGCGGCCAGTGCCTGGCCATCCCGGGCGCCAGCACCAGCGCCGGCGCCCATGTCATCCAGTGGCCGTGCGGCACGTGGCCCGACCACTACTGGCACTGAGCCGAACCGGTGGGCCCGGCCCGGCACTTGCCGCCGGGCCCACCGCACGCCGGAAGCCGGCGGGGCCGACGCCCTACTCCGGCGCCCCGAACAGTTCGCGGCAGGCCGCGGTCAGGCCGGTGACCGTGACCGGGACGGGCGGGCCCTGCCAGTCCTCGCGGGACAGGCGCAGGCGCCGGGATTCCACGACGCGGCCGTCGAGGGTGTGGCGGGTGATGCCGTCGGGGCGGTAGCCGAGTTTGCGGGAGACGGCGAGGGCGGAGTGCTTGTCGCTGAAGGACGCCGAGGTCGCCGAGAGCGCGCCGAGTTCGGCGAAGGCCAGGTGGAGCATCGCGGCGCGCATCTCGGTGCCGATGCCGAGGCCCTGGTGCTCCAGGCCGAGCCAGGAGCCGGAGTCGATCTCGCGGCGGACGGCGAAGTCCTGGGCGCGCATGTCCTGGTACCAACGAGCCCCCGCACCTCGCGGCCGCCCGCCACCTGCACGCCGGGACCGGCCTGAACCTGCGCCTGACCGACCTCCTCGCGGTCGACTTCACCCCCCGCCGACCGCTACCTGGAACGCCTCAACGTCGTCTTCGACGGCGGCACCGTCCGCGACGACACCCCCTCACCGTCCCGCCCCAACACATGAGCGGCCTGCTCGGAGCCCGCTTCGTCCCCGTCCGAGAACTCCCCGACCACGTGGCCCCAGCCCAATACGCCCGCATCACCGAGGCGTTGGCCAACCGCACCCTGCCCGTCCTCCCCCACGGACAGCGCGCCGCCTGAGCTTCAGCTGCCTCGCCTGCTAGGCCCGGTCAGCAGCGAGATCCTGCCCGACGGACTCCAAGGGAGCGCTCACGCGGACTCGGCCGAGGTGCCACCCGCAACCACGCGGGTGGCGGTGGCGACCGCGGCGAAGCCGTAGTCGAGCATTTCCCTCTCGTACGCACGGACAGCGTCGGGCAGGGGCGCCTCCGAGACCAGACGGGAGGCGAGCAGGCTCGCGTCGTGGATCGCGACTCCCGCGCTGATCCCGGCCGGGACCATTTCGACGCTCGGGAGCAGCGCCAACTGCACGATCTGCTGGGCCGTTTCGTCGCACAGGACCAGGGCGCAGAGCGGCGCCCGCCGGCCGGCCGCAGCACGGCGTCGATCGGTCGGCCGGGCTGACCGGCCAGGCGTGGCCACGGGCGGCACGTTGACGGTCAGCACCTCGGCCCGGCCCCTGATCTCGACGCCGCGCCCCAACCCGCCCGCGACACCGAGGCGTCGGCCGACCACGTGCTGCCCGTCCTCCTCCACGGCCGGCGCGCCGCCTGAGGGGGCCTGGTCAGGGCACCAGCACCAGCCGCCCCCGAAGCCCGCCCCGGGCCAGGCGCTCATGCGCCTCGCCGGCGCGCTCCAGCGGCAGGGTACCGGCCACCCGCAGGGTAAGGCACCCCTCCTCGGCCAGCGCCGACAGACGGGCCAGCGCGGCGCCGTCCGCGCTCACCCACACGTTCGCCACCCGGATCCCGCGCAGCCCCACCGGCTCGCTGCCGCCCGACACCGCCACGAACACGCCCCGCCCGCGCACCGCCCCCAGCGCGGCGACTCCCAGCAGCGCCGCGTCGAGTGCGCCGTCCACCCCGCCCGGCACCAACTCCCGTACGGCCGCCGCCACGTCGGGCACCGTACGCGGCACGAACCACTCGGCGCCCAGCGAGCGCACCAGCGCCTCGTCCCCGGCCCCCGCCACAGCCACCACCCGCAGGCCGCGCAGCACCGCCAGCTCGACCGCGAAGCCGCCCACCGCCCCCGCCGTGCCCGTCACCAGCACGCTCGCACCCGCCGGCAGGTCCAGCAGGTACAGCGCCTGCCACGCGGTCAGACCGTTCAGGGGCAGCGTCGCCGCCTGCGCGAAGCCCACCCCCGCAGGCGCCGGGGCCAGCGCGCCCGCGTCCAGCACCACGAACTGCGCGTAGGCGCCCAGGTCCACGTCCAGGCGGTCGCGCAGCCCCACCACCCGCTGCCCCGGCGCGAAACCCGCCACCCCGCACCCGACCGCGTCCACCACCCCGGCCACGTCCCAGCCGATGCCCGTCACCTCCCGCGCCGCCATCAGCCCCGCCCCCGCCAGCACCCCCGCCCGGGTCAGCGCGTCCACCGGGTTCACCCCCGCCGCCGCCACCCGCACCCGCACCTGCCCCGCACCCACCCCGGGCAGCGCCACCTCGGACACCTCCAGAGCCTGCGGCCCGCCGAAAGCCCGCACCACCACCGCACGCATGCCGCCCACACCCCTTCAAGGACTCGACAACAAAGCCCAACCTAGGAAGAGTTACTCCCCGCCGGGAAGCACGCACCCCAAGGTGCGTAACCAACCCCAAGGGGAGGAAAGCCAGTTGCCCACCACGACCGCCGCCCAGCGCCGCGCCGCCGCACGGGCCCACTACGACGCCTACCTCGCCCAGTGCCCGGCCCGCCAACTCCTCGACCGCATCGGCGACAAATGGGTCAGCCTCACCGTCAACGCCCTCGCCGACGGACCCCAGCGCTACAGCGACCTGCGCCGGCGCCTGGCCGGGGTCAGCGAGAAGATGCTCACCCAGACCCTGCGCGCCCTGGAACGCGACGGCCTGCTGCAGCGCACCGTCACCGCCACCGTCCCCGCCCGCGTCGACTACACCCTCACCCCGCTCGGGCACGACCTGCTGCCGCTCGTGCGCTCCATCAAGGACTGGGCCGAGACCCACATGCCCCACGTCCTCGCGGCCCGCGCCGACTACGACCACCGGCAGCAGGAGAGCGGCACCTGACGAACCGACCGCCGCCGCCCCGGCGTCCCCGACACGGGCACGCCGCCGACCGATGGACAGGGGAGAACCGACCGTGACCGACACCGAACCCCGCAGCAGGGCACTGGCCGCGGCCGCCGGACTGGTGGCCGGACTGCTGATCGCGGGCGTACCACTGCTGCTCACCGGCAGCGGCGGCGACGACGCCGGGCCCGCCACCTCCGCCGCGGCCTTCGGGGGCCTGAGCAAGGAACTGCACGCCCCCGACAGCCTGCCCGGCGGCTTCACCCCGCTCACCGCCGGCCCGGACACGGCCCTGGCCAAGAACGCCGCCTCCAACGAGGCCGGCGGCACCCGCACCCTGTCCCAGGCGTACGGCGGGGCCACCGCGGTGGTGCGCGAGTACGCCGACGACGGGATGCGCGACTTCCTCGTCCTGGAGGCCGTGCGCGCCGCCAGCCCCAAGCCGTACACCCCGTACGTGGACCCGGCCTCGCTCGGGCAGGCCAAGCCGAACACCGAGGTCGTCACCGTCGGCCAGGTCTCCTGCCTGGTCTCCTACCAGCCGATCCCGGCCGGCCAGGACGTCACCCCGGAGAAGACCAACGTCCAGCTGTGCGAACGCACCGCGAGCCACCTGACGGTGCGGCTTCGCTTCAACGGCGCCGAGCAGTCCCTCCAGCACCACGTCGACAAGGCGGCCGAACTCACCGACCAGGCCTGGTCCAAACTCGCCTGACCGGCCGCCGGGCCCGGCCCCCTAGCCCGCCGGACCGGCGGCCGGACGTGGACCGGCGGCCCGTCAGTGCTGGACGAAGGCGACGATGTCCGCCAACGGCGGGTCGTACCCGCGCGTGGTGTCCACGCACAGGCGCGGGACGCCGGGCAGGGACAGCGGCGTGAAGTCGTCCAGCAGGTTGCCCGCCCCCGGCGGGGCCGCGAGCAGTTCGCGGTCGGCGTGCGCGGCGCGGTGCCCGTCGGCGGCCAGGCGGTCGGCGACCCGCCGCCGTGGCGGCCTGCAGCGCGGCGACCACGTCGTCGAGCTCCACCGTGAACGCGCCGCGTTGCGCGGCGAGGCGGGCGGCGGCGCGGCTCTTGCCGAGGCCGGAGGCGCCGCCGATGAGCAGAACGTCCCACGTGTGCATATGGGCACGGTAAACGGTTCGGGGCGCTGCCGGGCTCGGTGGGGTGGGGAGGCGTTCAGGGGTGCGCGCCTGCCCGGCCCCGGCCCCCGGCCCTCGGCAGCCGGCCCAAGGCCCGGCCCCCGCGCCGCCGCCCGCAGCGATTCGCGGGCGGCGGCAAAGGGGGGCGCGGTGTCAGGGCCGCTCGCGGGTGGCGCGGCGCACCGCCCAGGGCAGGACGAACCACAGGGCGGTGAAGATCAGGCCGATGACGCAGGCGATCGTGACGGCCAGCGGCGTGCCGAGGACGACGTCCAGGACCAGCAGCACGGCCCCGGTCAGGGCGGAGGCGAGCAGCAGCAGGCCGACCTGGGCGATGCGGGTGGACACGTCGACGATGCGGGCCTTGCCGGGGTGGCGGTACAGGCCGCGATGCAGGGCGACGGGCGTGGCCAGGACGGCGGCGGCGATGACGGCCAGCAGCAGGGTGGCGATGTAGATGTCCTGCTGGGCGTCGCTGAGTTCGGCGAAGCGCGGGGTGAAGGCGACGCCGAGCAGGAAGGCGAAGACGATCTGCACGCCGGTCTGCAGCACCCGCAGCTCCTGCAGCAGCTCCACCAGGCGCCGGTCCGCCCGCACCGCCGGGTTCTCCCAGCCGGGCGGCGGGGGAGCGGACTCGTCGTGATGGTCGGGCGGGGGAGCATCGCTGGTCATGGGTCATATTGTGCTTGCCCTGCGCCGATGGTCGAGGATCGCGCGAGGCGCACGTCCACTGGCAGGTGGCAGGAGCGGTGACGCCGGGCGTCACGGGGTGGGGCGTTCGGGCCCGGTGCCGTCCAGGCGGTGCTGCCAGGCGGTGAGCAGCGCCTGCAGGGCGGCGGCCTCCTCGGGGTCGAGGTGGGCGAGCAGGCGGTGCTCGTTTCGCATGTGGGCGGTGAACGCCTCGTCGATCAGGCGCAGCCCCGCGTCGGTGAGGGCGACCACGCGGGCGCGCCGGTCGTCCTCGGCGGTGCGGCGGGTGACCAGTCCGGCGCGCTCCAGACGGTCGATCCGCTTGGTCATCGCGCCGGTGGTGACCATGGTGTGCGCGGCGAGCTCGCCGGGTGCGCGCTCGTAGGGGGCGCCGGCGCGGCGCAGTGCGGCGAGCACGTCGAACTCGCCCTCGCCCAGGCCGTAGCGCTGGTAGACGAGGGTGAGCTCGGCGGTCAGGCGGGCGGCGAGGCGGTGCAGGCGCCCGATCACGGCCTGCGGGGAGACGTCGAGGTCGGGGCGCTCGCGCCGCCACTCGGCCTGGATCAGCGCCACATGGTCGGCGCGGTCCTCGTCCTCGGGGTGCTTCATGGGACCACCCTACCTCGGTAGCTTCCCGGGAAGATATATTGTCTTCCATGGAAGCCAATGTGCGGTGGGTGCTGCTGACCGCCCTCGCCCCGCTCGCCTGGGGCGCCAACTACTACGTGACCCACGCCTACCTGCCCGCCGACCACCCCCTGTGGGGCGCCACCCTGCGCGCCCTGCCCGCCGGCCTGCTGCTGCTCGCCCTCGCCCGCCGCCGCCCGCACGGCCCCTGGTGGCGGCGCAGCGCCTTGCTCGCACTGCTCAACACCGCCGCCTTCTTCGTCCTGCTCTACCTCGCCTCCCAACTCCTGCCCACCAGCGCCGCCGCCACCGTCATGGCCGCCTCCCCGCTCGCCATGCTGCTCACCGCCTGGGCGCTTGCGGGCCGGCGCCCGCACCGCGCCCACCTGGCCGGGGCGGTTGCGGGCCTCGCAGGCGTGGCACTCACCCTGCTCGGACCCCTCGGCGCCATCAGCTGGACGGGCCTGGCGGCCTCGGCGGGCGCGATGCTGGTCTCCTCCGTCGGCTACGTGCTCTCCGCCCGCTGGCGCGAGGGCGCCGACCCGCTGGCCGCCACCTCCTGGCAGCTGACCGCCGGCGGCCTGATGCTGCTGCCGCTCGCCGCCGCCGTCGAGGGAGCGCCGCCACCACTGGACGGCCGCACCCTGCTCGCCTTCGGCTACGTCACCCTGGTGGCCACCGCCCTCGCCTTCGCCTGCTGGTTCGCGGGGCTGCGCCACCTGCCGGCCGCAACCGCCGGCCTGCTCGGACTGCTCAACCCGCTGGCCGGGGTACTGCTGGGCACCGCGCTGGACGGGGACGCCTTCGGGGTGCGACAGGGGGCGGGGCTGGCGCTGGTGGCGGCCGGGATCCTGCTCGGGCGCCCGCGACCCCCGCGCCCGGCCGCGGCACCCGCCGCGGCCGGGCAGCCGGGCTTGCCGCGGCGGCGGGTGCCGTGATCGGATGGCGGGCAGCATCGCGTGCCGGTGGCGGACCGCGCCAGGCATGGAGGTGCGCAACCGAAGGGACCGCCCACTCGTGGCCTCCCCCGTCAGCGGCCGAACCGCCGCCCTCAGTGGCCAACTCGCCCAAGCCCACCGGGAACTGCGCCGCCGCCTCGCCGACGTCCGCACCGGACTCGGCCGGCGCCGCCTGGACGACGACATCCTCCTCACCCACTGCCTGGCCTTCTGCTCCGCCCTGACCGTCCATCACCAGGGCGAGGGCGAAGGCCTGTTCACCGACCTGGTACGCGAACGGCCCGACCTCGCACCGACCGTGGCCAAACTCGTCGAGGATCACGGCTTCATCGCCCGCATCCTCGCCCGGGTGCGCGAACTCGCCGAACAGGCCGCCGCGACACCCGAGGCGGATCTGGAGGCGATCGGGCGCGCCGGCCTGGGTGGCCGAGGCCGAGGCGGCGGACGGCGCACACCCGGGCGCCAGAGGGTACACGCGGCTCGCGGAACTGGTGCTCGACGGCGGCTT